>JAFDGA010000022.1 GCA_019309545.1 Deltaproteobacteria bacterium | reverse complement strand
TGGGGGGTCAATATTCAGTGTAGATCTTCATAATCTGATAAAAATATATGCCGACACTACAGAGGATCGCGGATCCAATACCTAACTAACCGAAATCATTCACCGGCCCTCGCAAGTTTGGGCGTTTACTGATAATCTCCGGGAGGCATGCAGTGAGCAATTTGGGGAAATCATTACGGATCCCCAAGGTCTCGGGAAAATTAAGCCCCTTGGTTTTTTTAAAAAGCAAAGGAGACGTTCACGCCCCTGTAAATATGGTTATGATCTTCATCCCAGGAGAGCCCATCGATCAAATCGGTGGAGTCGCCGCCGAGAGCGTACCAGAAGCCAATCCTCGGGGTTATAGTGACATACTTGTAAACCGGGAAACTCATCGAGGCGTAGATGTGGCCCGCTAGGGGGCCATCGAATGACTTGGTAGGATCATCCGGGTCAGGATAAGCGGCGGCGTCTTCGGAAAACTGGAAGACGTAATCGTTTCCCAGATCCAGGGTCGCATTCGCAAAAGGCATGGCAAAGCTACGCCCGATCCCAACCTGAAGCCACCACCCCGGATAATGAGAAGCTTCCCGGTAGGCGGTTACTGACGCGGTAAGGTAATTTACATCGACCCCAAAACCCCCATAGAGTTCCCAGGAGTCATACACCCCGTCCAGGGCATAGTAAATGGTTCCAAGATCCACCGAAAATGACTTTATGATTTCCCCACTGTAAAGCTCCCGACCATAAGATAAGGTAAAGTCGGTCTCATTCCACTCAGCCCCTCCCTGCGGGGGAGAAAAAGGATTATTATGGTCGGTATCGTAGTTTCCCCAGACATTTACCGAAAACCCCATATAACTAACGGTCATCGAAGGCTGGAAGACGGCGCTGTCCCGGCTCAGGGCGTAACCCCGCCAAACATATTGGCTCAGGATATCAACCGCGAAGTCGGCGGAAGGCTTTTCTTTTTCTTCCGCGCTGACTGAAGAGACCGCCATTAATCCCGTCAAACATAAAACCAGAACTACCACTGCCAAAAGCCCCCAGAGGCCATTGAAACCGTGAACCGACACCGCACCGACCGGATTATCAACTTTTAAAGCTTCCAGGGAGAAAACCCCGACCACCATGACAATACCGGAAATGATGCCGATTATTACCGCGGCCCAGGAAGCTACCCAGGCACAGGGAGCAGTGATGGCCACCAGTCCAGCCAAGGCCCCGTTTAAAGCCATACCTAGATCGAAGCGCTTGGTTTTGGCATATATAATGAATAAAGCAGTCATGGAGGCGGTCGCCGCGGCCATCGTGGTATTGACGGCGATCACTGAAATCCTCAAGTGATGGGCCGAAAAGGTTGACCCGGGGTTAAATCCAAGCCACCCGAACCACAGGATAAAGGTACCCAGGGCGGCCAGAGCGATGCTATGGCCCGGGGCTTGCCGTTTTTATCAAACTTGCCATAGCGCGGTCCGAGAACAATAGCCCCGGCCAGGCCGATTAAACCACCGACGGCATGTACCACTCCGGAGCCGGCAAAATCTAAATGCCCCAGGCCAAAAGGCAGCTTGGAGAGCCAGCCGCTACCCCAGACCCAGTGAGAACAAACCGGATAGATAAACAGACAGATGACTACGGAATATACCAGATAGGCCTGGAACTTCAGGCGTTCGGCGATAGCACCGGAGACAATGGTGGCAGCGGTAGCGGCAAACACTAACTGCCAGAAGAAGCTGATATAGGTGCCGACATCGTAACTGTCACCGGCCAGGAAAAAATGAGAGGTCCCAATCAGTCCTTTCCAGTCAGTACCCATAATGATGCCAAAACCCAGGACCCAGAAGGCCAGGGAGCCGACCACAAAGTCCATGACATTCTCGGTGAAAAGGTTGGTGCAATTTTTGTCCCGGCAAAACCCGGCCTCCAGACAGGCAAACCCGGGCTGCATAAACATCACCAAAAATCCACAGATCAACACCCGGACATAATCCGCGGCCAGACCCGGGTCTTTTTTTTAAGGTCTCGGCCCCGGTCGGATCACCAGACCAGACCGGGACCTCTTCGAGGAGTAGAATCCCAACGCTCCATAACAGTAATGAAAACTTTCTGATCTTTCAGCCTCCTTTTGTGGGGGAATAAAAAATTATTAAACAAGAATAAGCAATTCTGATTCTAAAATATTATGCTTGTATTTTCGCTAACTTATATTTATAGAATTATACAAAATTGTAGGCGAAGTAGCCGGGTATACTATAAGTCTTTTCTTAAGCAGCCAGGATTTCCGAAGAGGTAATGGAAGATGTCCGGCATTTATCTCTTGCAACAGAATATTTCTTTTGTTAAATTTTAAAATTTAAATTCATTATCGGGCGAAGGCCCTGAAGCGAGTTTCAGAACACGATGATCGAGGTTAAAGAGTTAACAAAATATTACGGGCCCACCCTGGCCATCCGACAGCTCAATTTTGAGATTGCCGATGGCGAAATTGTCGGTTTTCTGGGGCCTAACGCGGCCGGGAAGACCACCACTCTGAAGATTCTGGCCGGGTATATGCCTCCCAGCTCGGGAACGGCCACTATCAATGGCTATGACTGCCTGACGCAACCCCTGGAGGTGCGGCAGTCTTTGGGTTACTTGCCCGAAAATGTGCCGCTGTATCGGGATCTGGACGTTACCCAGTTCCTAACCTTTGCGGCCCGTGCCAAGGGAGTGGAGGGCCGCCAGCAAAAGACTGAGATTGATCGAGCCATTGTTGACTGTGGCCTGGAAAATGTTCGACATACCTTGATTGCGTCGCTTTCCAAAGGCTACCGGCAGCGCCTGGGGCTGGCGCAAGCCTTGCTCAACCGGCCGCCGCTGTTGATCCTGGATGAACCCACCATCGGTCTAGATCCCTCCCAAATTGTCGAGATCCGGCAGTTAATCAAAGACTTGGCCGGCAACCATACGGTATTTTTAAGCAGCCACATCTTGCCAGAAGTGAGTCAGCTCTGTCAGCGGGTGATTATCATCAACCGGGGCCAGATTGTCGCCAGTGACACACCGGCCAACCTGACCCGCCAGTTAGGCGAAAGTGCCCGCCTGGCCATGGTAGTGAAAGGGCCAGAGGATAAGATTGTTGCCACTCTTAAGGTCCTGCCGGGGATCAGGGCCGTTACCGCCAGTGGCAACGGCAATTATTTGCTGGAGGTGGACAAAGGTCAGGAAATGCGGCCGACCCTGGCCCGGCAGGTGGTACAGGCGGGGTGGGACCTGTTGGAACTCAGAGCCCAGGAGTTTACCCTGGAGGACGTCTTCCTCAACCTGGTTACCGAAGAGGAGAATAAAGCAGCGTGAACGGATGTCTGGCGGTTTTGCGCAAAGAGTTGGCCGTCTATTTCAGTACGCCGATTTTTTACCTCACCGGGACCTTTTTTCTCATCCTGGGGGGGTATTTCTTTTTTTCCAACGTGGCCTATTACAATCTGCTCAGTTTTCAGGCCGCCCAGAATCCTTATTTGGCCTCGCAGTTGAATCCCGGCCAGATGGTATTTCGCCCCTTATTGGGTACCCTGGCGGTAGTATTCCTGTTCTTGGTGCCGCTGATCACCATGCGCCTGTTCGCTGAGGAAAAACGTTCCGGCACCGCGGAGTTATTGTTTACCTATCCCCTGACCGATTGGGGAGTGATCCTGGGCAAATTCCTGGCGGCCTTATTGGTTTATGCCGTGCTGCTGGGGCTGACCCTGATCTACGGCCTGGTGTTTGCCTGGGTGACGCCCCTGGATTGGGGGCAGATCTTAACCGGCTACCTGGGCTTATTCTTACTGGGCGGGACCTTTTTAGCCCTGGGCCTGTTCAGCTCCACCCTCACCGAAAATCAGATTATTGCCGCGGTGGTCACCTTTGGCCTGTTATTACTTTTTTGGGTCATCGGGTGGTATGAAGAATTGGGCCCCTCAGGGTGGCAGGCCTTTTTCAGATACATCTCGCTGATGAGCCACTTTGAAACCTTTTCCCGGGGGGTAATCGATAGCCGGGACCTGCTGTTTTATCTGCTTTTTATCTATTTCTTCCTGTTTCTGACCAAACGCCAGTTAGAATCCCGGCGCTGGAGAGGATGAGCATGGGTCTGGCAGATTGGAAAACCAAACGAACCTTGATCTATGGCACCGGATCGGCTACGGCTATTGTGGTGGTGCTGATAATTCTGGCATTTCTGGCCTTGTTGGGAGAACGCTATCATTGGCGGTGGGATGTAACCTTAGATAAGAGTCAATCGCTCACCGCAACCACCAAAAACTTGCTGGGTGAGGTCAAAGAGCCGCTGCAGATGACGGTTTTTTATCCAGAGGGTCAGTCTGAGCGTCAGGAGGCTAAAGCTCTGCTGGAAAATTACCATTATCGGAACCGCCTGATTTCCTATGACTTTGTTGATCCGGAGCGCCACCCCCTGGTAGCCCAACAGGCCGGTTTCCGCTATCCCGGCAATGTCCTGCTGGAATACCAGGGCCGCAAGCAGATGGCGAATAATAGCACCGAGGAGGAGATTACCAACGCCATCCGCAAATTGCTCAACCCGGAGCAGAAGAAGATATATTTTCTTACCGGGCACGGCGAACGGGGCATTGACGATGCCGGGCGGAATGGCTTCCAGACCGCGGCTAAGGCCCTGCAGAATGAGGGGTTTGAGGTGCTCGCGCTTAATCTGGTTTCCCAACCCCAGGTGCCCGGCGACGCGGCGGTAGTGGTGGTGGCTGGTCCGGAGAAACCGCTATTCCCCCACGAAATCGTGGCCTTGAAAACCTACCTGGACCAGGGCGGCCGGCTGTTTATCCTCCTGGAACCTTTTAATGACGGCGGCCTGAAGGATTTCCTGGCCGCCTACGGGGTCGATCTCGATGACCGGATGATCCTGGACGTCAACCAAGTCAGTCAGGCCCTGGGAGCCAGTGTCACCATGCCCATGGTGATTAATTATGGAGATCACAAGATAACCCAGAAATTCACCAATGTGGTGACCCTATTCCCTTTAGCCCGGCCTCTTACCCTCAACCCCAGTACACCGGAAAGAATTCATCTGTTTACCCTGGCGACCACCATGGAGAGCAGTTGGGCCAAAAAAGGCCAGGAGTGGATCAAAGCCGGTAAGGTCGGTTTTGATGCTGGGCAGGATCAAAAAGGGCCTTTTCCCCTGGCGGTACTGGCGGAAATTCAGCCGCCGGGAAGCCAGACCGGTGCAGAGCCGCCCGCTGAACCAACGGACGCCAAAGAAGACAAAAATGTCGACAAACCCCAAGAAAAAGGGCAGGATAAAGATAAGACATATTATCTGGCGGTTTTCGGCAATACCGGTTTTGCTGATAACAATTATTTTAACCTCTCTGGTAACGGTGATTTGTTTTTAAATACCGTAAATTTTCTGGCTGAGCAAGAGAGCCAGATCACGGTGGGGCGGCAGGAGAAGAAATCCCAGCCCCTGATGCTCACCGGGTACCAGAGTTGGGTGTTGCTCTTGATGTCGTTGGTGCTGATTCCGCTGGCCATGATTATGGCAGGGGTTAATGCCTATCTGAGACGGAGGCGGCGGCGATGAGTATCAAGAAGCTCTTGCCCTACCTGGTCGTGCTGTTGGTGGTGGCCGGGGGCTTTTTCATTTCGGAACATTATCAGTCCCAGAAAGAGGCAGAAGAAAAGGCAGCCAAAAAGGTCTTTGCGGTCCCGGCGGATAAAATTACCGCCATTTCCCTGAAACGGGACGGCCGGGAAATCAAGTTAACCAAAAATAAGAAGTGGCAAATCATTCAACCTTTGCCTACCCCGGCGGATGATTTTGCCGTCAATTCGCTGCGGGATACCCTGGCCGGTTTAGAAAAACAGCGGGAGATAGAGGTCGAGCCGGAAAAATTAGTTGACTACGGCCTAGACCATCCGGACCTGATAGTGGATTTCGCTGCCGACCCCAAGACCTATCAGCTGCGCATCGGCCATAAAGTTCCGGGTGGCCGGGGCTATTATGCCCAGCCTGACGCGACCGGCAAAGTGTTGTTAATCAGTGCCATTGACAAAGAAGCGTTGGACAAGAACCTTACTGCCCTTCGGGATAAAACTGTTTTTACCATTTCCCCGGAAAAGGCCAATGCCTTGGAGGTAAGAACTGCCAAGGTCGATCTAACCCTGAAAAAAACCAGTCCGGAAACCTGGGTTTGGGAAGATCATCCCCAAACCCGTATCCGGACGGACAGGGTTGAATCTTTACTGCGTCAGCTCAGGAACTTGCGGGCCCAAGAATTTGTCTCGGAGAAACCCGAGAATCTGGAGATCTATGGCCTGGCCCCGGTGCCGGCGGCGCGCATCACCGTTTCGCAGGATAAACAAAAGGAAACCCTGCTTTTAGGGGCTAAGAAAGGCAAGCTGTGCTACGCCCATAAAACAGGGAGATTACCGATATTTCAGGTTGATCGGGAGCTTCTGGAAGGCCTGCCGACTTCAGCCAGCCAGTTGGAGGATCGCCGACTGTGGAGAGGCAAAGAGGCTGAAGTGGAGAAAATGAACTGGGGACCGCCGGATCAGCAAGTTAAGGCCACCAAAGAAAAAGACGATTGGCGTCTGACCTTTCCGGATGGGCGGGTTGAGAAAAAACCGGCAATGCGCCTGGGAAGAGTTTTATGGAGACTCAAGGAACTGGAATATGAGCGACTTGTACCCTCAACCAACCCCAGCCCTAAAGATCCGAAGTTTTCTTTGCAGCTCATCGGGTCGCAAGACAAACCACTCCTCAAACTGGAGACCTTTGACGCTAAGGAACCGGACCTGCTCCGAGTGCGTTCTATCCAGGGGGAACAAACCCTCGACGCCCTGGTATCAAAAAAGTCCTTGGCTGCCTGGCGGCAAGAACTGGGCAATCTGTTGACCACTGCAAGCCCAGGTCCAACCTCGAAGTGAAGTCCCGGGCTCTAGAGGAGGGCAGGCTGGATTTAGACACGAGATAGTTAGTTTGACAAATCTTTGAAGATAATCTAATCTGGGCAGTAATTTTGAAAAGGAGAATACCCCCATGACCCTGGATGAAGTCATTATAACTCGGGCAATCGTGGAGCGCTTCACAGAGAAGTTGCTGGATTGTGTGGATCTGGATGTTGCCATCGTCGGCGGCGGGGTGTCAGGGCTGGTGGCCGCCTGGCGGTTGGGCCAGAAACGGCGTAAGGTTGCCGTTTTTGAGCGCAAATTGACGATCGGCGGCGGGATGTGGGGCGGTGGCATGATGTTTAACGAAATCGTGGTGCAGGAACCGGCAAAACGCATTTTGGATGAATTAGGCATCACGGCCCGGCCTTATGACCAGGGTTATTATACCGCCGATGCTATTGAAGCGGTGACCACTTTAGGGTCGCAGACCATGAAGGCCGGGGCCCGGGTCTTTAATTGCATTCACGTCGAAGATGTCATGGTCCGGGAAAACCGGGTCACCGGCCTGGTGATCGGCTGGTCGCCGGTGGAAATTGCCGGTCTCCACGTCGATCCCATGACTGTGCGCAGCAAATACGTGGTTGATGCCACCGGCCACGATGTCGATATCGTCAAGGTCTTTCTGCGCAAGAACCCTCCGGCGGTGCTGTTCACTGAGACCGGCGGCATCATGGGTGAACGCTCCATGTGGGCCGACGTTGGGGAAGTCCAAACCGTGGAATACACCAAGGAAGTTTATCCGGGGTTGTTCGTCTCCGGCATGGCCGCTACTGCCAGTTGGGGTACCAATCGCATGGGGCCGATTTTTGGCGGTATGTTGCTTTCCGGAGAGCGGGCCGCTGAACTGATCGAGGCCCGGCTGGCCGCGGAGCGGTAACCTCAAGGCCCTGATATTTATCATAAATAGCTTATGCTCCCAGCTCCGCCAAGTTTAGGAGATGATAGTAACACAGCTGACTTTTTCATGCTTTCCTCCTCTCATCCGGAATTATGCGGCAACCTCGGCGACCACAGTCAAAAAATGGTTTTGGGAACTTTTTTTGCTCAGGGGCAATTCCCCAGGATTTCCATCTTGGGAGCCCAATCCTCCCTTAACCGCATGGTAGAAAGACTTTTACCCAAAATCAATTAATTTTTCACAGAGGCTTTGCATACCACCCCCCCTTGATAAGCAAATTTTTATGGAAGATCGACCTAAGCATCCCACCCCAGTACCGCCTGATAATGGTGCACCAGGGGAAAGGCCGAGGCGATATGCACATATCACCGCCCGGCGTGATAAGAAACCCCGGCCCCCACTTTGATCAGGCGTCTGACCGGTCTTGTCCCCCCGCCCGGTGTTTTTGCCCTCCTTGATCCGGTTTTCCATTTCGGCCCGGCCATTATAGACCTTGACCACTTTAGCGGCAGATAGCCGTGGGCTGGTGACCACAAAGCCGATCCTTGGCAAAATGCCCATTGTAGGCCACTCCCTCCGGCTTGCCGTGGGCCGGGTCCTCAGGGGAATCCAGGTCAATGATCAGTCGTTTTTTGTTCTTCTTTTTTAACAGGGTATCCTTGCAGCGGGTCAGGGCGGCGTCCAATGCCAGCAGCCCAGCCTCGTTGCCCAGGATGTCATTCTCCAGCCTGCACAGCATGGACTGACCGGCCCCGGCCTGATGATCTTTGCCCAGGGCCAGCCTCGGGGCCGGGTCAATCCGCAGAAAATCGGCGTCGTTGGAATTTTCATAACCAGCGGCCATCTGACAGACCCTCTGACACCCCATCTGGACCAAAGAGTGTTTCGTATGCGTTGGGTCCCGCGGGCAGAAAAAGTCCAGCCTTCATAACCCTGGGAATCAGTTTACAATTCAGCCCACCGTGCTTTCGAAGTATTTTTCGAGACTTTGTTTATAAATAAGAACAAGACGTTCATAATGGTGAACAGAAAAAAGTTCATTATATATTGAAGATAATCCATAATGATTTTAAATAACTTATAGTTTTGTTTAAACTGATCTCTTGGCATATTTTTTGAGTAATAAAGTAATTCGAAAGGGTTTTCAACTTGTTTATCGCAAACATGGAGCTGAGCCGGAGGGCCGGGCGCAGGTCAGTAAACTGGCTATTTTCTAAAGTTCAGCAAGTAAGGGGAGGAGATGCGATTATTTCTAAAGAATAAGATGGTCTTGAGTTTATGGCTGGTGATTGGGGTCATGGGCTGTGCAGGCCCGCAACCGGCGGTGACGCCCCAACAGCTGGCGGCTGAACCGGCCCGCAAGGATGTGTTTGCGGCCGGCGATGTGGTGGAGATCAAGTTCACTTATACTCCCCAGTTTAACGAGAGCCAGACGATCAGTCCGGGGGGTACTATTTCCCTGCCCCTTATTGGCCAGATCAAGGCCGAGGGCAAAACTCGGGAGGAGTTGCGACAGGAGTTGATGAAGACCTATTCTGAGCTCCTGGAACAGCCGGAGATCATGGTGCTGGCCCGGACGCAGATCAAACGGCGGATCTATGTGGGGGGCCAAGTCAACCGGCCTGGTTTTGTGGAGATGCCGGGCGATATGAGCGTGTTGGAGGCCATCATCTCCGCTGGCTGGGTCGATGTCAAGACTGCCTCCCCCAATATCTTGATCATTCGCCAGAAAAATGGCGAGTCCTACGGTGCGGTACTCAATGTAGCCGACGCCCTGGGCGGGAAAAGGACCAAGGCCTTTTATTTACACCCGCAAGATATTGTCTATGTGCCGCGCAGCGGCATCAGCAAAGTCAATCAGTGGATCGACCAATATATCAACAAAATGGTGCCCCAGTTCGGCTTCACTTATTTTTATCCCATCGGTCCGGGCGGTGCAGGCCGTCTGGGAATCGATACCACCGGTGCTCGGCCGCGTCCCTATTGAGCAAGTTGTAAAGGTTAACAGGGAAAATCCAATTTGGTTATTAACTGTTAGGAAAAGATTATGCTCTCTAAAATAGCTCCCTCCAATAGATCAGAGACCTCTTTACGGGATATCTATCTGATTGTCTGTCGTCAGCGGTGGAAGATCGCCCTGTTTTTCTTGGCGGTGATGGTAGTTACCACCCTGGTCACTTTCCTGAGCCCCAAGATTTACAGATCCGAGGCCCAGCTCATGGTGCGATTGGGGCGGGAGAGTGTGACCCTGGACCCCACCGCGTCTACTGGGCAGGTAGTCTCAATCGGGCAATCCCGGGAAAATGAGATTAAAACCGAGCTGCAGATTCTCCAGAGCCGGGCCCTGGCCGAACAGGTTGTGGATGCCATTGGCTATCAGGCAATTCTGGAAGGGCAGTTGCCTTCCAGTTCGGTGGGCCAAGCCTCAGCCGCCTCCAGTGAAGACGTTGCCTTGGAGCGGGATAAGGCTGTTCGGAGTCTAACCCAAGGCCTGGAGCTGGAAAACAAAGAGAACAGTAACATCATCGCGGTAGCATATGAAGCCAAAAGCCCGAAGCTGGCCCAGGCGGTGGTGGCCAAGTTTGTCGATCTCTTCCGCGATCATCATATCAGGGCCCACCGGACTTATGGATCCGATGAATTTTTTAACCAGCAGACCGAGCAGTTACGAGTCCAACTGGCAGAGAGTGAGAATGCCCTGAAGGAATTGAAAAACCAGAGTGGCATTGCCTCGGTTACCGAACAGCGCACCATTCTGTTAAATCGAATCGGCGACTTGCAGCGGCAGTTGGAGGGGACCGAGGCGGCACTGGCCGCATCCCGGTCCCGGGTGGGAGCCATGCAAAAGACCCTGGCCAGCGCGCCCTCGACTCTGGTGCGCTCCAGGATTGCTGGCTATTCCGGCAACCCCCTGGACTTCTTACAACAGCGGCTTCTTGAACTGCAAATCCAGGAAAAGGAGCTGCGAGCTACTATGACCGAGAAAAACCGGCTGGTCAAGGACGTGCGCCAGCAGATTGCCGAGGTCCAGGCTTTGATCGATAAAGAGGGTGCCACCCACGCCAAGGTGACTAACCTGGCCCTGCTCGCTGAACAGGCCATGGTGTCCGAACTCCAGGCCAAGGCTAAGGTCCTGAAACAGGAGCTGGTCCAGGCCCAGAGCGAACTTGCTGGAATCAATGAGGCCGAGGTCAAGATTGCCCGGCTGGAGCGGGAAATAGAAATTCAGCGGAATAATTTTCGCAATTACGCCGACAAGTTCTCGCAGGCCAAAATCGACCGGGCCCTGGAAATGGAAAAGATTTCTAATATCAGTGTGGTACAGCCGGCCTCTTCCCCGGTGAAGCCGGTGCGGCCGCGCAAAGGACTCAACCTGGCCTTGGGGTTTTTCGTAGGAGCCTTTGGAGGGGTGGGACTGGGCTTCCTGAGCGAGTATATGGATCATTCCTTCAGGACGCCGGATGAGGTGACCCGAAAACTGCAACTGCCGGTATTGGCAGCTATTCCCCGCTTTGAAGGCCAGAAGGCTAAAGGTTACTTGGTGGCCGGAGTCCCACTGCTGCTGCCCCGAGTGGCACCGGTCTGGGATATGGCCGAAGAGATGACAGAGCGTTGCGGCCTGTTGCCGGCCAACATGCTCTGTGACAAGACCGCGGCTGACACCGCGCAACTGCTGGCAGTTACCAGTTGCTATAGCGGCGAAGGGGTGAGCACCTTTGCAGCCAACCTGGCAATCAATCTGGTTAATCAGACCGGTAGCCGGGTGCTGTTGGTGGATGCCAATCTGGCCCAGCCTTCGATCCACCAGGTGTTTAAGGTCAGCCAAGCCCCAGGCCTTGCTGACTTGCTAGCCCAGGCCAGCGGCCTCAGCAACAGCATTCAACCTTCCAATATTAATAATCTGGACATCTTAACCGCTGGCCAGGGCCAAGTGAACCTAGCTAGGTTCTTTGAATCCCGGCAATTTGTCGACCTGCTCGACCTCTGGAAGCGGGAATATCGCTTCATCATCATCGATACCCCGCCCTTCCAGGAAGCTGCCACGGTCACCCGACTGAGCCGCCTGGCCGACGGGGTGGTGCTGGTGGTTGAGTCGGAACGCACCCGTTGGGAGGTGGTTCAACAGGCCCAAGCGGCGCTGGAAAAAGCCCAAGCCCACGTCCTGGGAGTGGTCCTCAACAAACGCCAATTCCATATTCCTGGGTGGCTATATCGGACCTTATAAGAAGCTTTGGCCGTCTTCGCAGGCAAATCTGATCTCAGCGATAATTTCGGAGACCAGTTTCCCCCCCAGTCAGAGAAGATGCTAAACCGTCTAGCAAGCGGTGCGAAGTAGTCCTGTATATCAAATCAGACTGGCCCCAGGAGGGTGGCATGAAAAGCAAAGGACGGCTAGCGCAAGGGCAAGCAATGGATGTTGGCGCGATTTTTAGGAATTGGAATGACTTGCGAATAGGGCGCTGGTTGGAGTGGTTGAGCCCCTACCGCTTGCCTCTGGCCATTTTGGTTCATGTCGCCATCCTAACCGCGGCTTATCTACTCTCCTTCTATCTAAGGTTTGAGGGTGTCATCCCGGATGTTTATTATCACACTATGGTCCGCACGCTTCCCCTGGTATTGCTGGTTCAGGGGTTCTTTTTTCATTATCATGACCTCTACCGGGGGCTTTGGTGCTACGTCAGTTTTACGGATATTCTAAATCTCCTGCGGGCCACTTTAATGAGCCTACCGGTGCTTATCATCTTGGACTTTTTCCTGGCCCCTTATCTCGGTCAGATCCCCCGGTCCATT
Organism: Deltaproteobacteria bacterium; assembly: GCA_019309545.1. Classification (NCBI taxonomy): domain Bacteria; kingdom Pseudomonadati; phylum Myxococcota; class Myxococcia; species Deltaproteobacteria bacterium. The sequence goes on along the minus strand of JAFDGA010000022.1, from coordinate 27,557 downwards.
TATATCATGGACTTTTTGTGGGTAGTAGCCCTAACCAGCGGCGGGCGCTTCCTGGCTCGGCATCTACGAGAACATACCTTCTGTAAGGTGGGAAAACCTAATCCTCGCCGCATCATGGTAGTCGGACCGGTTAAAGTAGCCGAATCTCTGATTCGCGAGATGCTCAGCAATCCCAATGGCTACTTGCCGGTGGCCCTGGTGGACCCCAAAGTCAACTTCCATGGCTACCGCCTCCATGGTATCCGCATCACTGGTGGTCTTAATCAGATAATTCCCACCCTCCATCGCTACTGCATCCAGGAAATCATTTTTGCCTTTCCGGAGGCCCCCAAGAGCCTGTTAAACGACCTTATTAAGGAGTGCCGGCGCTCTGAGGTGGAGCTCAAGATCGTCCCCTCATTCAGCGAAGTTTTAAATGGCCATTACCGGCTGGCGGATGTCCGGGATATCGATGTCGAGGATTTGTTGCCCCGTCCCCCCGTTCATATCGAATGGGATCAAATCGTCGAATTTATCCAGGGACGGACCATCCTGGTGACCGGAGCCGGGGGTTCCATCGGTTCGGAACTGTGCCGCCAGCTGGCCAGGTTTAAGCCCCGCGCGTTAGTGCTCCTGGAACGGGCTGAAAACTCCCTCTTGGAAATAGGGATGTCTTTAAAGCACCTTTTCCCAGATCTAGATTTTCAGACAGTAGTGGCGAGCATAAACGATTTACCTGGTCTTAATATATTATTCCGCCAGTATCGCCCGGACCTGGTGTTCCATGCTGCGGCCTATAAGCATGTGCCGCTGATGGAACAGGCCCCCATCGAGGCAGCGTACAATAATATTCTTGGCACCCGCAACCTGGTAAAAGCTGCCCTGGCAGTCGGAACCGAACGCTTTGTGATGATCTCTACCGATAAGGCCGTTAACCCGACTAGCGTCATGGGGGTGAGCAAAAGGATTGTTGAAAAATACGTCCAAGCAATCAATAACTGCAATTCCACTCGGTTCTTGATCACCCGCTTCGGCAACGTGCTAGGCAGCGCCGGCAGTGTGGTCCGACTGTTCAAACAACAGATTGCGCAGGGCGGTCCCCTGACCGTCACTCATCCCGACATCGAGCGTTTTTTTATGACTATCCCGGAATCGGTGCAACTGGTCTTGCAAGCCGCCTACATGGGGCAAGGAGGCGATATCTTTGTTTTAAATATGGGCCGTTCTGTCAAGATTCGTGAACTGGCGGAAAAACTTATCCTGCTGGCCGGCAAGAATCTAGGCACCGACATCGAAATCATTTATACCGGCCTGCGTCCCGGGGAAAAGCTTTACGAAGAACTGTTCAACCGCGATGAACAGTCATTTCCTACTGATCATCCCCTGATCTTAAGAGCCTTGGCCACCCAGCCGGAGGCGGAGGTCTGGGAGAATTACTTGGAGGAGATCGCCGCGTTGGTTCATCAACAGGATGCGCCGGGCCTGATCGCCAAGTTCAAAGCCATTATTCCAAATTATGTCCCGGCCAGCCACCAGTAACCATGGCCCTCTGTCCCAAACTGTCTTTAGGCCGGCCGAAAACTGCACGGGTCACGCTCCGCAACCTCTTATTTGCTCAAATTTTTCGATACGGTCGATTTCTAGAGGTTTGAAAAAAAAGATTTATAATTACCTCCTTAGACAAAAAACCATAATAGTGGTGACGATATTAGGTCGGTCAAAAAAGATTAGATCATTAATGTAGCCTAATTCCAAAAATCTAACATGGATGCTATTTGTGCCTATGCAATATCAGAAATATACCGAGTGGAAACGGATTCTTGATTTGGTGGGAGCAAGCCTGGGGCTAACCATCTGTGCCCCGGTGATGGCAATTATTGCGGTTCTAATCCGGTTTTCCATGGGTTGTCCAGTATTATTTCGCCAACCCCGGACCGGATTATATGGCAGAGCTTTCCAAATCATTAAATTCCGTACCATGAGCAATAACTATGACGAAAATGGCTGCCTATTAACGGAAGCGGAGCGGCTAACCAGTTTGGGTAAATTCCTTAGATCTACCTCGCTGGACGAGCTACCCGAGCTATTCAATGTTCTCAAGGGAGAAATGAGTCTGGTAGGACCCCGGCCTTTGTTAATGCAGTATCTCGAACGTTATACCCCGGAACAGCGGCGCCGTCATGAAGTAAAGCCTGGCATCACGGGTTGGGCCCAGGTCAGCGGTCGCAATGCCATCTCTTGGGAAGATAAATTTGCCTTGGATTTATGGTATGTAGATCACCAATCTCTGTGGTTGGATCTAAAGATCATCGCCATGACAATCGGAAAAATCCTCCGGCGTCAGGGTATCAATCAGCCAGGCTGCGTGGGCAGTGAGGAATTTCTGGGAACTACTACTCAGCAAAACTCGATTTAGGTTTTGTATTTCGGTTTCAATCGAATAATTGAGGAAACTTAGGATTTAAGAGAGATAACAGTGAGAGAGCGCCGGGCAGCCATCAGGGCGATTAGAAGCCATCTACCCGCGGGAAAGCTTACTAATGAGCAGCTGGCCCAGGAGTATCAAGACCGGAATGTCTTAAAGATTTTTCAAAAGACCGGGATCGCGGTACGCGGTGTGGCGGCTGCCAATGAATGCGCTTCAGATTTAGGTGTGGCGGCCGGGCAAAAGCTGTTTGAGAGCGGGGTATGTCGCCCTGAGGATATAGACTTCTTGATATTCTGTACGCAAACCCCAGATTATTTTCTACCGACTACGGCCTGTATCATGCAAGACCGTTTAGGTCTTAAAACCAGCTGCGGGGCTTTTGATCTAAATCTGGGTTGCTCGGGTTTTGTTTATGGGATAGCGGTAGCCAAAGGGCTCATTGAGACTTGCCTAGTGGAGAATGTTCTATTTATCACTGCGGATACCTATACCAAATTCATTAATCCCCAAGACCACAGCGCCAGGACCATTTTTAGCGATGGCGCCGCTGCAACGTTGATCGTGGCCGTTGATACCGAAGAAGAGTTGATCGGTCCTTTCGTATTTGGGACCGACGGCAAAGGGGCCGACATGTTAATGGTTCCAGCCGGAGGGTTGCGACTGCCCATAAGCCCGGCAACTGCAATTGAGAAGGACGACGGCAAGGGTATTTTCCGCTCGGCTCAAAATCTGTTTATGGACGGTCCGGAAATTTTCAACTTTTCTTTTAAAACTGTTCCCCTGGTCCTGAGACAGCTCCTCGAAAAATGTGGCATGAAGATTGACGAAGTTGACTATTTCGTTTTTCATCAGGCCAACCAACATATGCTCGAATGGCTTCGCAAAAAGACCAAAATTCCGACAGAGAAGTTTTGCATTAATATGGAAACCTATGGGAATACAGTGTCAGCGAGCATCCCCATGGCTCTGGAACTGGCGCAGGCCCAGGGAAAGATAAACAAGGGCGACAAAATCTTACTGCTCGGCTTCGGAGTCGGTTATTCATGGGCGGGGGCTATGGTAAAATTTATTTAAAGGTGGGAATTGGAATGCATTATTTTAGGAAAAGTCAGGTGCATTCCTCAGCTTTAGTGGACCCAAATTTAATACTTGGAAGATAAAGATTAACGGTGAAGCTAAGAAAAGCTGCAATAAGGGGGATTAAAGTATATCTGCCCCCCACCCAACTTACCAACGACCAGTTGGTTGAGGAGTTTGGTGATCCAACCATTACCAAAATTTTTGAGAATATTGGGATAGAATCGCGCCGCATTGCCGGACCAGCCGAATGCGCCTCTGATCTCGGAGTTAGGGCGGCCCAAGAACTGTTGAACAACAGTAACTGGACCTCATCAGACATTGATTTTTTGCTATTCTGTACCCAGACCCCGGATTACTTTCTTCCTGCCTCGGCATGTATTATGCAGAAACGTTTAGGACTGCCAATGCGCTGTGGGGCAGTGGATGTAAATTCGGGTTGCGCGGGCTTTGTCCACGGCCTGGGCTTAGCGAAAGGACTGATTGAAACTGGACAGGCCACCAATGTGCTGCTGATCACCGGCGAAACTCTATCCAAGACTATTAATCCTAAAGATCGCAGCACCCGTCCTATTTTTGGCGATGGCGCTACCGCTACTTTAATCTCGGCCCTGGAGACCGAAGTGGAGGCGATCGGACCATTTTCATTCGGCACGGATGGCCAAGGCGCCAAAGATTTGATCATTCCAGCGGGGGGGTGGCGCATTCGTCCCACCCCGGAGACGGCGCGGGAAAAGATTGACCCCTCCGGTAATATCCGCTCAGACCAAGAACTGTTTATGGACGGAGCCGAGATTTTCAATTTTGCCCTGGATAAAGTCCCAAAGGTGGTTAATCAACTTTTGAAAAAATCTCAAATGGATTTAACAGACGTCGACTTTTTCATTTTCCACCAGGCAAACAAATTTTTGCTGGAAGCTCTGAGGCGGAAGATCAAAATTCCTAAAGAAAAATTCATCGTTAATTTAAAGAGGTTTGCTAACACCAGTTCATCAACTATTCCGATCGCCTTGGAAATGGCGCTGCAAGAAGGAAAAATCAATAAAAGAGATAGATGCTTACTAGTTGGCTTCGGGGTTGGTTTTTCATGGGCGGCAACCATGATCATTATTATTTAGAGGAGCTTATTTATGGCAAATGAGGCTTTTATGAATGATCTGGCCGATATTTTGGAAGTGGAACCAACCGAGCTGCACCCTGGTTTTGTGCTTGGCAATGGGAATTGGAACTCGTTGGCTATTGTCAGCACCATTGTCCTGCTCGATGAGCATTTTGGCATCGCTATAGATGGAGAAAAGCTGAGAGCTTGTCAGACCCTTAATGAGTTGTGGGGTCTGCTGCAAGAGGTCAGGGAAGCTTAGCTCTTCTAAGGTTAGAAGTCTTTGACCAAATGGAAGACTACGAACCAGATATTCGCAAGGGCGGTTACAAAGGTTACCTGGGGGGTTAGAGGTTGGTGACTTTTAATCCTATGGACCTGACCGGCAAGAGAATTTTAGTAACCGGCGCCTCCTCAGGGATTGGCAAGGCCACGGCCCGATATCTGAGCAACTTGGGGGCCAAAGTGGTGCTGCTGGCCAGAAATGCTGAGCGCTTGCAAAAAACCTTCGACAGCTTATCAGGGGAAGGGCACGCCCAGTATATTTTCGATCTGACCGCGCTGGATGAAATTCCAGTCATGATAAAAAAGATTGCGCAAGAGGTGGGGCGGTTCTCTGGTCTGTTTCATGCCGCGGGAATCACCAACGTCATACCGGTTGGAATTATTGGTGAAAAATATATTGATGCGGTATTTGATCCCAGCATTAAGGCGGTTTTGATGCTGGCCAGAGGCTTTTGCCAGAAGGGAGTTTTATTAACTGATAATGCCAGCCTGATTTTTATGTCCTCCGTATTTAGCTTACGGGGGATAGCTGGGACCAGTATCTATTGTGCCAGTAAAGCTGCGATCGATGGGGCGGTGCGAGCCCTGGCCTGTGAGTTGGCGCCACGCGCCATTAGAGTCAATTCCATTATCGTCGGCGCCGTGGAAACAACAATGCTGGAAAAACTTTGTAAGACTTTAACCAAGGAATATAAATTAGCCTTTGATAAAAAGCACCTATTAGGATTCGGTAAACCTGAGGATATTGCTGCTGCCGCTTCTTTTCTGCTTTCAGATGCCTCCCGCTGGATAACCGGTTCCACCATGATCGTTGATGGCGGATATTATTGCAGCTGAACGGTTTGTAAACGTGATACGGGATAAGGTTCTGTGAATAAATTAATTATTGTCGGAGCGGGAGGATTTGGCCGGGATCTATTGTCATGGGTGCAAGCTATACCAACCCAAGAAAGGGACTGGGAGTTGGCAGGTTTTCTAGACGATAATCCCGAGGCTCTCAAGGGATATAGCTGTAATTTACCGATCATGGGCAATATCAAAGACTATCGGCCTCGGAAAGACGATCGTTTGGTAATGGGAGTGGCATCGCCAACGTCTCTAAAATTAGAAATCGCTCAACAGATGTTAAACAAAGGGGCCAATTTTATCTCTATAATCCACCCTACCGTTGTCAAAGGAATTAATATTAAGATAGGTCAGGGATGTGTCATATGTCCTTATGCCCTCATTGGCAATAATAATAAAATCGGAGATTTCGTTACTATCAACGTTTTTACCTCCATTGGACACGATGTCATTGTCGGTGATGGTTGTACTTTTCATACGCACATTAGCATCAGTGGCTTTGTGAAATTAGGTAGGGGAGTGGAAGTGGGCAGTCATGGCTGTATTATTCCTCATATTAAGGTGGGAGAGTTTGCCAAAGTTAGTGCCGGTAGCGCAGTGTTCGCCAATGTTAAGCCCGGAATTACAGTTATAGGTGTACCCGCCAAGAAGCTTTAATAACCGTGTTATAAGGATTACTATGCATATTAACTCAATAGATTACCTCGGATGCCCGGCCTGCAATAACCGGCTTAGGTTAAAAGTTACAGAGCAGGATTGTTATGAAATAGTGCATGGTGTGCTGGAGTGCCTCTCCTGTAACCGGCATTTTGAGATCAAAGACGGCTTGCCTGATCTTACCTTTCCAGAATCGCTTGCGGATTTAGATCTCCAAAGCCAGTCAATGTATGACCGACGCGAAGATTCCAGCCATGGATCGAACCTTAGTTTGGCCAATGTCCGAGGATTTTTAGAAGCCCTGGGCAAGCTCGTCAGCCATAAAGGGCGATGTCCGTCCGAAGCCGGATTCGGCTCTTTGCTAAACTTCAAATTTCCTGATGCCATTAGATTTTTTGGTCTCGGCATCTGGGAGTTTGCTTTATGGGAAACCCGGGCTCGGAAGCAAATTATTGATCGATTGGAACTTAAAAAAAATGATACGGTCCTGGAAACTGGTGTGGGGACCGGGCAGAACCTGGCGATTATCGCCAAACAGATCGGCCCAGATGCACAACTGGATGGCATGGACCTCTCCTCTGAGAGCCTCAAGGTGGCACATTCAAAAATGCGGCGTAGGGGAATTCAGGTTGAACTAGTCCAGGGTAATGCTTCCTATTTACCATACCGCACTGCGACCTTTGATGCGGTCTTACACATGGGGGCCATGGACGTAATCGCGGACCAAAAGCGCGCCATTTCAGAAATGCATCGGGTGGCCAAGCCGGGAGCCAAAATAGTCATCAGCGATGAAGGGCTAGCCCCAGGTAAGGAAAAGACTTGGTTGGGTAAATGGATCTTGAATCTAAGCCCGGTCTTTGCATATAAGCCGCCCGTGGAGCAGGTGCCAGCGGGAATAGAAGGTTTCCAGGTTGATTGGGTCTGGCAGCGAACCTTCTGGGTTATGGAGTTCAGGAAAAAATAAAAAATTGTAGGCTATTTTATTAAATAATGTTTACTTTGGCTCGGTATATGCGAAGCGACAACTTAATGGGAGGGATAAATAAAATTGCTTAAAGCTAAATCTACAATCCCCATCGTCTTTCCGACTCTACATAATTTCGACGAAGTGGTTCACGAGTTCCGTCAGGCATGGGAAAGCGGGCAGGTTACCACGGGGACGTTCACCCGGCAATTTGAAATGGTGGTAGAAGAGAAGCTGGAAGTGCCGCACACTATCATGGTCCAATCTTGTACGGCTGGCTTAATGCTGGTCATGCGTGCCATGGAACTGAAGGGCGAGGTTATCCTGCCGGCCTTCAGCTGGACCGCCACCGCGCTGGCGGTGATATGGAATGGTCTTATCCCGGTTTTTGCAGAGATTACTCCTGGAGTTTGCACCCTTGATCCTGAGGCTGTGGCCAACGCTATCACCCCTCGCACCGCCGCAGTGATGCCGGTCAATGTCTTTGGCTGTCCGCCAAATTATGAGGCCTTTGCACAGTTAGCCCAAGATAACCACCTAGCCTTGCTGTATGACTCGGCCCAGGGGTTAGGCTCGAGATATCAGGGAGACCATAATACCTGGCATTATGCCGGAGGGTTTGGTGACGCCGAGGTCTTTTCCCTCAGTCCGACCAAGGTAGTCAGTGCCATGGAAGGAGGGTTGATAACTACTCGTAACGATAGACTAGCGCAGAAGCTGCGCCGGATGCGAGACTATGGCAAGACCGCTGATGGGGAGGATATTGCCTGGCTGGGACTTTCAGCCCGAATCCCCGAGATCAATGCCATTGTCGCTCGCTATAATTTCACCCACCTGGATGAGTTGGTGCGGCGTAGGCAGGAACTCATCCAGGCTTACAAAAAAACCTTAGGAGAACTAGCAGGGGTGTCTTACCAGACAATTCCCGCTAACTTTCAGTCCTCGTGGAATTATTTTACCCTATTTATTAATGCCCAGGAAGCACGGTATTCCCGAGACGAAGTTTATGACTACCTTAAAAAACAAGGCATCCAGGCCAAGAAATATTTCTATCCGGCCTTACATCAACAAAAAGTTTATCAGGAAATTGGGGGGTCATATCTCGGGAAGCTTCCGATAACTGAAACCGCGGCCGCCCAAGGACTGGCGTTACCCCTGTATTCCCATATGGAGATCGACACGGTTGCAAAAGTGGCGGAGTCATTGCGGGTAATCTTGAGATGAAGTCCCAGCACGCTATAACGTGGAAGTTTAAAAGATGGCTCGATCTAAGCCTCGCTTTCATTGGCTTAATGGTTTCCAGCCCATTATTCATATTGATTTCTATACTAATTCGCCTTGACTCTCCCGGACCGGTCTTTTTCCGCCAGGAACGGGTGGGTCAGAATGGTCAGATTTTCAGAGTGTGGAAATTCCGGACAATGGTCTGTAACGCAGAGTTTATCGGGCCATGTTACAGCTTTATTGAAAACGACCCCCGGATTACCTGGGTCGGAAAGGTTCTCAGGTACTTAAGCTTAGATGAGCTCCCCCAGCTTTTCAATATTATTAAAGGAGAGATGAGTCTTGTCGGTCCCCGCGCTACCTTGCCCTATCAGGCAGAACGTTACAACGACTTTCAAAAAAAACGTTTGGCGGTCAAACCCGGAATTACCGGTTGGGCACAGATAAACGGTCGCAATGACATCCCCTGGTCACAAAGATTTATTTATGATGTTTGGTATGTCGAGCATTGGTCCTTGATGCTAGATCTTAAGATAATTTTTAGTACTATTCCCATGGTACTGAGGCGTCAAGGAGTGAGGATGAATCAGAATGTGACTGAAGTGGAAGATTTCTGAACTAAAATGTCCAAAGTTTAACACATCCAAAGAGGAGTTTGCTAGATTGATGTCAAAGTTTATAAAAAATATTCCCAGTTTTTCACCGGCTGCAATACTGGCCGGAGACATTCCCGCGGTCGATTTTCATCTACATACGGTTTTCACGGATGGCGAAGATAATTTGGAAAGCTACGTCCGGTCAGCAGTGGAACAGGGATTGAGCGCTATCGCCTTCCCAGAACATGTGACCCTTGATGAGGCCAGGCTTAATGGCTGGTTCCTGGCTTTTCTAAAGGAAGTTGATCGATGTCGGGAGGTCTTTCCCGACATAAAGATCTTTAAAGGTGTTGAGGCCAGAGTAATTGACTTCCAGGGTAGATTAAATTTTCCAGAACATTATGCTGCTTCGGTGGACTTTGTCATGGGAGTGGTGCACCGTTATCCCGGAGTAGGTACAAATGTTGCAAACTATTCCAAGGAAATTACCCCGGACAAGGCGCGCCATCTGGAGTTAGAGGCGACTTTAGCGATTTTAGAAAATCCTCAAGTGTCGGTGATAGGTCACGTAGGCGGCGTATACCTCAAAAAATTCGGACTATTCCCCCTAGAGGATTTCGCGCGAGTTATACAAAAAGCGGCTCAACGAGGAGTCGCATTTGAGATCAACTCCAGGTACCATCAAGCAATCTGGAAAGAGTTGTTGGAGTTATGTGCTCAACACGGGGCGAGAGTAACCCTGGGATCTGATGCCCACAAAGTGGAACATCTCGGGGATATAAATCGACTGCTGGTTGGTCAGTTATGCATACAAAAAAAGTAACAGTTTTAGTGACCGGGGTTGGTTCACCCGGTGGGGTTACAATTGTTAAGGCCTTGCGACAATCGTCATTGGCTATACGCCTCATCTCGACCGACATGAACCCCCTTTCGGCTGGTTTTTTCTTGTCTGATGAGGCATATATTGTGCCCCCGGCATCTGATCCCACTTATATGGATAAATTGGTAAGCCTATGCGAGGATGAAAAAATTGATATTGCCTTCATTGGGTCAGAACCTGAACTTCGATTTTTAACCAATCATCTTGATGTGGTTGAGAACTATACTCGTACCTGTTTCGTGATCAGTGCCCCGGAGATCATGACCGCATGTATGGACAAATGGCAGATGACCGAGCTCCTTACCCGTCACGGTTTCCTTTGCCCTGAAACTACCCTTGCCAGTGATGAACACGGGGTCAAGGCCTTGGTCAACAAGTTCGGTTTCCCGCTTTTCCTCAAGCCGAGGCGCGCCTCCGGTTCTAAAGGCACGGTCTTGGTCCGCAATCAGCATGAGCTCAAATTCTTCCAACAATATTTAGAAGATGCAGTCGTCCAAGAGTGGCTCCCTGAGGAAAAAGAGGAATATACGGTGGGAATCTATGTCGACCGTAAGGGCAGAGTGGTCGGTAGCATTGTCAGCAAGCGGGAATTGACGGCGGGATTAACTTACCGCGCCATCTTTGCTGATTATCCGGAAATCTCTGACTACTGCGAAAAAGTAGCCGGCAAGTTAAGGCCGCTTGGTCCCTGTAATTTCCAACTAAGGCGGCACAAAGGCTGTCTCTCGATTTTCGAGATAAACCCCCGCTGCTCCTCTACCACTATAATGCGAGCCGTCATGGGCTTTAATGAACCGGAAATGGCCATCCGCGATTTAATCTTTCAGGAGGAACTGGAACAGCCACAGGTAAAATTAGGAATTGTCCTACGGTATTGGGATGAAGTGTATCTTAATCACACTGCTTTAGAATTACCGGCCTCAGGCTACGGCCGGCTGAGACGTCCGACTGCCTCCATAATTCAATGCCCAACAATTGAAAGTCAAGGGAAAAGCTCAGCTAAGCCATTGCAATGATAGGGCTTGGCAAATATGGCCATGATGTGGTTGCCAGCAGTTTCCCTGGAAATAGGAAAAAACGGCCTCCCTGCTGGCCAGGAGGAGTGGCAAAAGGCGTCTTAAAGGGTAATGATTATGTAATGGAGCGCAAGTTTCTTCATACCCAGCATATGCTTTTCCCCTCTGATAGATGGGAGCAGGGCTCAGAGTTTCACTTGATGTTATCCTGGCCCAGATCTGACTCACCTAAGCCTTGGGGGCAAAAGTATTCGTCTTATGGTTCTGGCCGGCAGGCCTTACAGACCTTGATAAGGTTTGGCCAGGCTCACCGCGGTTGGCAGCGCCTGTGGATACCAAGCTATTTCTGCCAAATTGTGGTGGCCGCTCTGCTAACCACAGGAATCGAGCTAAAATTATATCCTGATTCTCCCTGGAACTCGAAGCCCGACTTGGGCCAATTTGGATTCAGACCTGGGGATGTGTTGCTTCTGATGAATTTTTTCGGGCTGCGAGCCAGACCACCGATGCCGGAAATCGACCGCGGCTTAATTGAGATCATTGAAAATCACTCGCATGACCTTGGTTCAAAATGGGCCTGGAGCAGCGACGCTGACTGGTGTGTGGCCTCCCTGAGGAAGACCCTCCCCCTACCGGATGGGGGTATCCTCTGGTCACCAGCCGGACATTCACTCCCTCCGGCAGTGCCGCTTACGTCCGAGCACCAGGTTTCTTCATTAAAGAAGTTGGCCGCCATGACACTAAAGGCTCTGTATCTTAACGGTCATCCGATTGAGAAAGAAAAATTTCGGCATTTGGCGATCTTGGGGGAGGGGCATATCGGCACAGGTGAGCCATCAGGAATGCTAAAATGGACCTCCTGTCTATTTACGACTTTCCCAATGGAAATATGGCGACAACAAAGGCGCCTCAACCATCAGATACTTTCTGCCGGTTTGGCGGACCTACCATGGGTGGAGGTGCTGCAACCGGAGGATAACTTAACTACCTTTCCGTTTTCCGGGATTTTAGTTTTCGACTCCCCCGAGCGGCGAGCCCGGGTGCGCCAAAAATTAATGGCGGCGCAGGTTTATCCTGCTATTCTTTGGCCCCTAGATGAACCGGTGGTCAAGGGAATATCTCCTGAAGATTTAGATTTTAGTCAACGGATGCTCTCGATCCATTGTGACCTGCGGTATGGCAGGGCTGACATGGAATATGTTAGTTACCTTATCCGCGAGTATGGTAATGGCTAAAGGTAAACCCTTGTCCAGGTGTTGGCCTCCAAATCATTATAATTCAGTAAAAGCAAGAGTAAGTTATCCAAGGTTGGAAGATATTATTCTTAATATGTAACAAGGAGAACCGGTGCAATGACCTTTGCTAAAAATTGGGAACATGGTTCGCATTTCCATTTGCTTACCTCTTGGCCTAGTACTGTCTCACCCATGCCTTGGGGGGATAACCATTCGCTTTACGGTTCAGGACGGCAGGCGTTACGGGCATTGATGGAATATGGCCGCGCTAACCGCGGTTGGCGACGACTCTGGGTTCCCAGCTATTTCTGCCAAGCCTGTATCTTCTGTTTCACTCCCTTAATGGAGGTGAAATTATATCCTGACCACCCATGGGAGTCCGGGCCTCAATTAGACAAAATCGAACCGAAACCGGGTGATGTCTTATTCGTGACCAATCTATTCGGACTGCGCGCCAAACCTGACATGGGGGCACTTGACCGCAGCCAGATGGAAGTGGTCGAAGACCACTTCCATGACCCCTGCTCGAAATGGGCCTGGACCAGCGACGCCGACTGGTGTGTGGTCCACCTCCGGAAGACCCTTCCGGTACCTGACGGAGGGCTCTTATGGTCACCGGCCGGCCATCCCCTGCCTCCCGCCTTGCCGGTAACTCCTGAGCACCAAGTCGTTGCCCTGGAGAAATTAGCTGCCATGGCGCTTAAGACTTTGTATCTGGAAGATTACCCGATTGAGAAGGATAACTTTCGCGGTCTGGCGGTTTCCGGCGAGGATTCGCTGCGCACTGGCTGCGCCATCGGTAAAGTATCGGGGATGACGAGTTGGTCAGCCAATGTTTTTCCAACTTTTCCAATAGAAATCTGGCGAGAACGTCGACGCCGGAACCATGGAATAGTCTCGGCCGGATTGGCGGATTTACCCTGGGTTAAAGTGTTGCAACCGGTAACCGACGCGGACACCTGTCCTTATGCCGCAATTCTGGTGGTGGACTCCCCCGAGCGGCGATCCCACCTAAGCCAAAAATTAATCGCGGCCAGAATCTATCCTACTATCCTGTGGCCCTTTGAGGAGTCGGCCACCAAGGAAATCCCTCAAGTGGATATTGATTTCAGTCAGCGAATGCTCACCATTCATTGTGACCTGCGTTATACTGAGGCTGACATGGAATACGTTATTGCACTCATCCGTAAGTATGGTGAGGAATACAGTGATTAAACCGACCCGGCTGACTGGGTATTAAAACTCCATGGAGCGTTAAGATCAGCTATAAACCCTGTACCTGTCCTTGCGGTAAGGATGATTTAAGCCCTTTCCCTGGCTAATTATTAGCCGGCGAGTTTGGTTTAGGGTCATGGCAGACCTTAACGCTCAAAGAAGCATTCCTTGGGGAACTTGATATAATGTTCTATGAAATACTTACTTGGGAAGATGTCCCCATGAGGCAGAAATGGGAAGCTCTTTGTAATCTTTTAGGCTGTGATATATTCTTTACGCCAGAATATGCCTATCTCTGGGAACTCAATGGGGATGGTCAGGCCACTTGTTTTGTATATTACGAAACAGATAAGGATTTCGTATTAAATCCTTTTCTAACGAGACAGATTAATAATATACCTATTTTTAATGATCTTCCCAACAATATCGTAGATATAATCACACCTTATGGCTACGGCGGGTATTTACGCAGCAGTGAAAGAGTTAATATGGACGCCTTTTTTGATATATTTAATCAATATTGCAAGGAAAACTGCATCGTTTCAGAATTTATACGCTTCAATCCGGTTTTAAAAAATCATTCTTACACCCCCAAAAAGGTATTCATTCAACACTGGAATGACACTGTCGTAATTGATCTTACCTTAAGTATAGCTGGTTTATGGAAGCAGCTTACCAAGGGCTGCCGTGCCGCAGTAAAAAAAGCACAAAAAAACAAGGTAATTATAGTAAATGATGAAAAATTTGCAAATTTAGATGCTTTTTATAACCTCTACTATGCCACTATGGATAGAGTTAATGCCCATAAATATTATTTTTTTTCCAAAGACTGGTTTAAGGCTATGGTTAAGTTACTAAATAATAATATGGCCTTATTTCATGGTATATACCAGAATGAGATAATTGCTTCGTCGATTTTTCTATTTACAGATACTGTTATACATTACTTTCTTGCTGGTTCAAGTTATGAAATGCGCCATCTGGCTGCTAATAATCTCTTACTTTTCGAGGTAGCGCTTTGGGCCAAGAGTCGTGGCATAAAATATTTCCATCTAGGGGGCGGATATCAGCCTAATGATACTTTGTTCAAGTTCAAGGCCTCTTTTTCCCCGTGCCAAACTCACTATTACATAGGTAAGGTTATTCACGACACAAAGTATTATCAATTCTTAAAAACCCGAAGGCTGGCTGCCGGGGGTAACTCTGCCAACGATTCAGATTTTTTCCCGGAGTATCGGGTGCCGATCCGAGTGTTCTATGAATCTATATAATGGACCCCAAAATTTAAACAGTGTATTAAGGCACAGGTAGGGATCGGAAAGGGGTTCAAAAATGCAAACTTTACGGTCCGAGCATACCGGCCAGCGGCCAACTGGTCTTGGACTACAAGATTCTGCCACTAACATTATATAAGAACTTATGTTCACAATTGTCACCCCCCGCTGTGACATAAACTAACCGATTTTTTGTCTTGACAATGAGGGCCACCATAGATGTTTTGCCGGATTTCAGGACCGTCTTTGCAAAGACCTCAGACTTTATCCCTATGAAACAGACATTAGAAACGCCCGATGCCTGAAAAAAGTACTACAGAGGATAGCTCTTTGACTTGAACAGCTAAAGAGAAGAAATTAACAAATGCCGGGGACCTTTATCATTTCATTCGATTGTGAAGGCAAATGGGGTATTTCCCATCATCTTTCCGATGGTCTGCGGGTCGCTTTAACAAACGCAAACCTGAATAAAACGTATGAGCACTTGCTTGAGCTCTTGGATCGCCACAACATCAAAGCGACCTTTGCATTTGTCGGTGCTTTTACTATGTCAATAGAAGAATATTTTGCCCATCAGGACCTCTTTGCGGATGTATGGTTAAATGGGAAATCATGGTTGGAAAGCTTCAAACAAGAGGCAGCCTTGCAATGCTTCGAGGGCTGGTTAAATCCAACGGCGTTTAAGCTGGTTGCCCAAGAGAGCCAGCATGAAATTGCCGCCCATGGCTTTACCCATGTTCCCTTAATCGAGTTCTTTGTCAGCCGGGAGGAGTTCCTCCGGGAGATGGCGGCGTTGCAGCGAATTAGCAGCTTTAGAAATCGAGCGGAGATGACTTTTGTTTATCCCATTAATATGATCGGTTATACGGAAGAACTGAAACGGGCTGGGTTTATCGGTTATCGAGAGGTTTTCCTGAAACCTAATCTCTCCACCAACCGGTTGATAAAGTATTTCGACAAAATCCGAAATGTGTGCGTCGAGTTAAATGTCAAGCAACAATCCCAGCCCCATCCGCCAGCCGAGACTCTGGTGCGGATACCTTCAGGGTTTGTGCTAACCTGGCTGTATGGCTTAAAGAAGCAAATGCCGGCATCGCTGATTATTCAACGATGGAAAAACATTATTGCTGATGCAGTTAGCAATAACCGGGTGGTGCATCTATACACCCATCCTCATAATTTTATTACTGGCAACAGGATGTACGAGATCTTGGCAGAGATCTTGCACCTAATTGAACAACGGCAAAGGCGAGGCGAGATCATCAACTTAACTCAGAAAGAATATGTCAAAGCCATAACCCAGAAGACGATCAGTTTAAACGCTATGCCATTGACTCAAGGATTGTCATCCTGAACAGACCTGAGTGAAGTGCATCAGTGTCCGGCACAGAAATTGAGTAAAGGAATTTGGTTATTGGCCGAGGACGGAGGGCGTTTTTTAGGACAGATGATCTCCCAAAGGTTACGCCGCGGGTCATCTCGCCATATAAGCGGTGCAATAACTTGTGATAAACCTTTTCAAAAATAATGGCCGGACGTAGTTCATTGGCTTCTGTCAGGGTAGAGCGTTTCACCGCGGACTGGCCCAGGTGATACAGTTTTTTGACGTGTTGATTGAGACTAAACACCAAATCTCTGAGACTCTTGCGACTACTCAACTGAGCGCAGAGCATGGCGCCAAACTGTGACCAATATAAAAATTTTCTGGGTTTCGGACCTGCCCAGGAATGGGAGCAACGATATGGTCAAAACATGTCTCGGTACTAGTTGTAGCATTTGCCCCAAGATTGTGTCAAGATGTGCCATAGTCTCCATAACTCCTTTTGGTTATTCGCTTTTTCGCTAAAACATTATAACATAATTGGCAGTTATGGGGACTATTTTCTTAACTATTACTGGCACTTTTTAAGTATCGTTAACCGGACGGCACTGCGCTTACTGCTAAGTTTTTAAGACCTGATAGTTGGAGCAACCCAAGTATGACCATTGATATTTTGTTAAGTTAATAATGTATGAATATTTCAGCCCTCAAAGCAATAATTCCTCGAAAAGGGAGCTTTGCCGCTAATGTTCTAGTTCTAATAAGTGGGACAGCACTTGGACAGTTATTGGTAATTACAACTTCCCCAATTATTACTCGTATTTACAGTCCTAGTGATTTTGGCGTCTTTGCAGTATATGCGTCAATTTTATCAATTTTAGTAATTATTGTGTCATTACGCTATGAAATGGCCATTCCATTGCCTGATGACGACGGTACTGCAGCAAATATATTAGCTTTATCATCTATAATTGTATTACTTATTAGCTTATTAACGTTAGTGGTTATGTTCTTGTTAGGTACTGAACTTTGTTATATGGTTAATATGATGGTAATGAAGCCATTTTTATACCTGATACCGCTAGGTTTGTTAGGCGGCGGTTCATATCAAATACTTACTTACTGGGCAGTGAGAAAAGGGTCTTTTGTCCAGCTTGCCAGAACCAACGTTACCAGAAGTTTTGGACAGGTTAGCACTCAGATCGGAGTAGGACTATGGCATGAGGGTCTAATTGGGCTTCTAATTGGGGAAATAGTAGGACGGGCTAGTGGTAATAGCTTTCTTGCTCTCTCAATGTTTAAAAGGGATAAGGAACCGTTAAGAAAGATATCGTTTAAAGGGATGAGGTGGGCTGGCTGGCGGTATCGTAAGTTTCCAATTATAGCAACCGGTTCTGGTCTAATGAATGTCTTGGGATTACAATTGCCTACCATTTTGCTGGCTAGTTTTTATGGCCCCAAAGTGGCAGGATGGTTTATGCTCAGTCAGCGGATGATCGATGGGCCGATAGGGCTCTTAAGTCAGGCCAGTGCTAAGGTCTACCTGGGCGAAGCGGCAAGCATTTTCAGAGAGAAACCTCATAACTTAAAAAAACTGTTTCTGAAAATAGTCAATAAACTTTCTTTGCTGGCGCTCTTGCCTACCTTGATACTGGTTTTACTTGGTGCCCAAATATTCGGACTCTTTTTTGGGGCAGTATGGGAGGAAAGTGGTAAATATGTCCAGATCATGGCACCGATGTTTTTTCTTAAATTTGTCATGATTCCGCTTTCACAGACACTTTACGTTTTGGAAAAATTGGGTTGGCAAGTGTTCTGGGATGCAATGCGGTTAATACTGGTTGCAGGCGGCCTCTACCTCACCTACCAGGCCAAATGGTCTCCCCTGTTAGCTATTCTAGTATACAGTGTTATCATGTCGGTCATGTATATCATGCTGTTTTTTATAAACTTGCATGCCTTAGCTGTCCCAAAAGCAAAGACAGGAGGATAGCAAAATATAAATGAAAGTCCTTTATCTTACAAGCTACCCGATGGCAGGTCCTAAAAGTGGGGCGCGAGATCATGTAAAACAAATGGTTAAAGGCCTGGCAGATGAGGGCTTTGAAATTGAATTGCTCAGTCCACTCGAGTATAATTCCGGCCTCGCCTCTGTCATAAAGCGAAAATATCTGATGGCCAAGTTAACTCGAAAAGTGCTCAACGAGTTTCATCCCGATATAATTTATTACCGCTTTGGCAGTGGTGACATATTTAGTATTAAAGAGGTTGTCCGCCATAAGATTCCTTATGTGGTAGAGTTGAACACTAAAACTTTACCAGAATTTTGGGTACAACGCAGATTCGCTAATCTGGCCATCTGTTATGTTACTGAATCATGGATCTATAGTCATGCGGCTGGGATTGCCGCAGTTTCTGAAGAAATTTATCGCTACGCCGTCAGATCAGGCAAGAAAGAGAAGCCTTTCCTGCTGGCCAAGAATGGCGTCGATATCGATTCTTTTGTTTTTCACGGCTATAACCCATCCTTGCGTCAAGAATTTGATACCCCCCTTGACGCACCCCTCCTGGTTATGATTGGCGCTCTGGCTCCCTGGCATGGGATTGATATTCTGCTCCAATGCCTGGAAACCCCAGAGCTGCAAAATTTCTATTTGTGGCTTGTAGGAAATCTGCCGATTAGTGTGATTAAAAATATGGCCTCCAAAGAAGTGCTACCGCGAGTCCGCCTCATCCCCTGGCAACCTCCCGAAGATTTATCTCATACCCTTTCCGCCGCGGATATCGGTATTGGTGCCTTAGCCGGATATCGCAAAAATACGCAGGAAACCCAAGCATTAAAGACGAGGACTTATTTAGCCTGCGGCTTGCCTACCCTTCTGGGGCATAAAGATCCTATTTTAACTGAGGCGCAGCCCTTTATTGCAAATGGCAGTTATACGACCATTGCTCAGCTTTCCTTAGAGATAAAAGAATTTTATGAGCTTATCAGGGAAAATCGACATTCGCTTGGTGAGCAGGCGCGTCAGTTTGCTGAACAGCACCTATCGTGGAGGGTGGCGGCCAGGGAAACGGTTGAATTTTTGGAAGAGATCTGTTCATCAACCAAAGGAAAGTAGCTGGCCAGAATTAAGATGCTCATAAAAGGGAATTAAATGGTCTACCTAGCATTAACACTTAGTGCTTTGGTCCTGCTGAGCCTAACCGTTAAGTTATGGGGAAAAATTGTCTGGTTAGCGGTGCCGCTATTATTCCTCGGCTTTATCTATCTGATATTTCCACTGGTCTATTTTAAAATCTTAAACTTTGAGATTCCCTATTTCACCCTCCTTTTTATCCCGGCGTTTATTCATCTTCTGGCATTTCTTTGTAATCCCCGAATCCGGGAATCTTCGCCTGATTGGCTTATCATTGCATCGTTTGCCTGTTTTGTGGGCTATCTCTTGCTTTCTTTGTTATGGACTACGAATCTAGAATATGGAATTAGAAAATTCGAGATTTTCGGTATGCGAATATTTTTGCCGGTCATGATTATGCTTACTTCAAAAGTTCAGAGCCGTTCTTTAAATTATCTCGGCCTGGCCATTCAAATAATTGCTCTAATTGTTGCTGCGGAGTTACTATTTTGGAAGGATGATCTTAGCTCGGAAAGAGCCACTATATTGGGTTTGAATCCTATTGAAGTATCTCGAATGGGCGTCCTGGCCCTAGTTATTTCTTTGACTAACCTCTCTGGCCTGCGGGGAACTACTGGACTGGTTTCAAGAGGTCTTGTTATCGCTACGGCCATATTTATAATAATCATGACCGCGTCTCGGGGCCCGATTATTGGCTTGTTCTGTGGCTTATGTGTATCATGCTTGATGATGTTTTACCACAAGGGCAAATATATCATTAAATATGTTGCAATACTTATGATTACAGTAGTAATTGTTGTAACTCCTGTGGTCTTAAAGCCTGAGACCTCATATCGCTATCTTAATTTAATAACCGAGTCAAGTACTATAAAAACCGACGAAAATGTCTTAGGACGTATGTATTTGGGAAAGTTAGGGCTCAGGGTCTTTCAGAACAACCCTGTAGTGGGGAAAGGATTAGGCGGATATTTCGAACCTTTGGGAGGATCTTATGATCCAAAGGCCCCCGATAGGTATCCACATAATCTGATAATAGAAATTCTTGCAGAAGGAGGAATCGTTGGTCTAATCTTTATGGCCTTTCTATTCATCCAACTGTTCAAAAGAATAGTGGAAGTTGATAGATATAATTTCGGTGCAATATTTCTTTTTATCACGGCATTCTGTTTTGCCTTGGCAAGTCTGGACTTGTCCGGAAATACGGAATGGCTGATCATCGGCGTAGCGCTTAGCCGCTATAGCAATTTTCTGGCAAACGAAGCCTCTGTATTAATAAGAAAGACATAAACGATGACTAGAATTAAGCTTCTGCAGTTAAGTATCACCTTAGACTTAGGCGGGGCCGAGGAAATGATTAAATATTTGGCCCGCTATCTTGATAAAAAATTCTGCCAATTCATCGTCTTCGGAGAATATGGCCCTTTTATGTCCAAGATTATTCCTGCTGTGGAAGAGTTGGGGATTAAAACGGAATATCTCCCTGGTCTGAAAAGCGCATGGGGGGTGGTGAGAATCCCCAAACTCATTAAATTTATTAGGAAAAATAAAATAGATCTTATCCATGCCCATGGTTCAAGAGTTAATCTTTGGGGTTCCCTGGCTTCCCTGCTGACCGGAGTACCAATTATATTCACCGAGCCCAGTATTGATTTTTGGAGAGAAAATAATTTTTTGTACAAGCTGGTGGACATTCTTTCTATGAGAAGGAATAGTATAATCGTGGGAGTCACTCCCGCAGTGTGTGCCATGCTCGCCAAACAAGGCGTAAGGCCAGATAAAATTGTTTGTATAAATAATAGCGTCGATGTCAGCAGATTCAGCAGGCCGTTTAACACCTCACTCATAAAGACCAGCCTGGCTATTCCCGAGGGTGTAAAAATCATTGGCACAGTTGGTCGTCTGGTAGAACCCAAAGGCCATAAGTACCTTTTAGAAGCTGCAGCCCTAGTTACCAGAGAAATTCCTGAAGTGAGATTTATAATCGTGGGTGGAGGTCATCTGGAGGATATTTTAAAAAGCCAGGCAGCAGAACTTGGCCTCAATGGTAAGGTTATCTTCACCGGTTCGAGAACAGATATCCCAGAAATGTTAGCAATAATGGATATCTTTGTCATGTCTTCCATTAAAGAGGGCCTACCCATTGCCCTCCTGGAAGCAATGGCATCTGAAAAACCTATAGTGGCGACTAAAATAGCCGGAATACCCGATGTTATCAAAGATGGGGTGGAAGGGTTATTAATCCCACCAGGAAATCCAGGCATCCTTGCAGAAAAGATTACGTACCTTTTGAAAAATCCGGGACAGGCAAATAAATTAGCGGCAGTTGCTAAAAAAAACGTGTGTGATAACTATGATGTCAAAATCATGATTTCTAATTACCAAACTTTATACGCAAAAATACTTTCGAAATGAGGATATTATAGATGAATTGTACCGTTGTCGTTGATACGAAATTTTTTCTTTGCAATGGCCAACCGGCTGCACCGAGTATGACCTCTGAGCTTTTATGGGAAAGATATCTTCAGGTTTTTGATTCTATTACGGTAATCGGGCGGTTATTTGCTGTAGAATATCCTTCCGCTATTCCAATAGCAGGGCCGAGTGTATCGTTTTTTGCTTTACCTGGATATCTCGGTCCCTGGCAATATCTCTTGCGTCTCGTTGAACTTAAAAAAAGAATTCATTTGGCCTGTTCAATCCCCTCTGCCGTCATCCTGAGACAAGGTAACCTGGCTGAGCTAGTGTGGCAAGAGCTTCGCAACCAGAATCGCCCTTTTGCTGTCGAAGTAATAGCCGACCCTTACGATACTTTTTCGCCTGGTGCAATAAAACACTGTTTACGCCCGCTTTTGCGCTGGTGGGCTCCCTTGCAACTGAGACGTCTCTGCCGCGAGGCCAATGGAGCACTTTATGTCACGTCTCAGGCTCTCCAACGTCGTTATCCTTGCCCGGCCTATTCTGTGGGGGTGTCGGATGTCGAGCTCTCTGATGGCGCCTTTGTCTCCACACCCCGACCCCCACCCTCCACCCTAGAACCTTTTACTCTCATTCAGGTTGGGAGTTTAAACCAACTCTACAAGGGTCCCGATATATTAATCGACGCGGTCAGCAAATGCGCCAGCGCTGGTTTGGATATACATCTGGTCATTGTTGGTGATGGCAAGCATCGGTTAGATTTAGAAGCTCGAGCGGCAATGCAGGGATTAGGCAACCGGGTCCGGTTTCTTGGCAGGCTGCCGGCTGGAAAAGCGGTCCGGTTCCAGTTGGATCAGGCGGATCTCTTTGTCATGCCTTCCCGCATGGAAGGTTTGCCCCGCGCCCTGCTCGAGGCCATGGCCCGAGCCCTGCCGTGTATTGCCAGTAGAGTAGGCGGCATCCCAGAACTGCTTGCCCCCGAGGACCTGTTCCCTCCCAATGATGTCGACGCTCTGGCCCGCAAAATTTATGAGGTGGCAATCGATCCGGAACGCCAAGCTCTTATGTCCGCCCGTAACCTTAAAAAAGCTAAAGAGTACCATATCGATATTCTGTTACCCAAGCGGATCGCATTCTACCGCCATATAAAAGAGATGACCTCAGAATGGCTGCAAAACCAAAGAGACCACCGATGAGCAATGTTCTTGGTGATCAGTTAGACAAGGCTGTGAAGCTGGTTCATATTACTACCATCCCTGAATCCCTTGCCTTTTTTTTACGTGGTCAGGCTAATTATATGAGGCATCAGGGCCTTGAAGTTCATGGCGTTGCTTCGCCAGGCGAAGCCCTTCACCAAGCTGCACTCCAAGAAGGCATGATTGTTCACGGCATTGAAATGCAGCGCTACATTACTCCTTTAAAGGATCTGGTGGCGTTGGGCAAACTATATCGTCTTATCCGGCAATTAAAACCTACCATTGTCCATGCCCATACGCCCAAAGCAGGTTTTCTTGGAGTGCTGGCGGCGCGGCTGGCTGGCGTGCCCGTCGTGATTTATGGGATGCGTGGCTTACGATTTATAACCTCCAATGGTATCAAGCGGAAACTGCTTATGCTTTCAGAAACACTAGCCTGTCAAATGGCCCACCAGGTTATTGCCGTTAGTTTCTCGATTAAAAAAAGAGCACTAGCCTTAGGACTCTGTCAACCAGAGAAAATTCAGGTCATTAAATTCGGCAGCGGCAACGGGGTTGATGCCAAAGTCAAATTTAATCCCCAAAGATTACCAACTGGCACCAGAGAAGTGATCAGGGAGCGTTATCAGATTCCCAAAGAAGCTGTGGTCTTGGGTTTTGTGGGACGAATTGTAAAAGATAAGGGGATCATGGAATTAACCGAAGCCTGGCAAGCTTTAACCAATGAGTTTCCAGATCTTTTTCTCATTTTGATTGGTCAGGAAGAACCTCAAGATCCAGTACCAAGAGCAATATTGGATAGATTAAAAACTACTCCTAAAGTACGGTTTCTCGGTTGTCTTAGAGAGATGGCATCGGCTTATGCGGCTATGGATATTTTGGTACTGCCCACTTATCGGGAGGGTTTCCCCAATGTTCTGTTAGAGGCCGCGGCCATGGAGCTGCCGGTGGTCGCCACCCACGCGGATGGCAGCGTGGACGCCGTAATAGATGAGGTAACAGGTTTCTTGGTGCCCCCTCAAAATGGCCCGGCCTTGGCGGTAGTCCTAAGACAACTGTTGCTGAACCAAGAACTGCGAGAGCAGATGGGAAAGGCTGGCCGCCAGCGGGTCTTACACGATTACCGCCCTGAGAGTATTTGGCAGGCTCTATTCCAAAATTATATGGAGTTGTTGAAAACTAAACACCCAATTTCTCTCATAGCGCAACATTCTCCCTTACAAAAATATCTTTAGTAACTGTTTAAATATTAACCGTTAGCAAGAGTTAAATACCCCTCCCCGTTGCGGGGAGGGGAACGATTTTAACGAGTTTTACCGAGCCTTTTTTCCTAATCCTGGTAAACTACAGGACGGTCAACTAAAGAATAACATTTCCAATTTCCTTTTATAATATCGCTTGAGGCATTGATTCATACCCTGCTGATTGTTCCGAGAAACAACATTATCAACAAATATTCTGTTAGGATAATAACCACCGGAAGGATGGATATACAACCCTATAACCCCGGAATTGTCAATTAAGTGTCCATTGGTTATATTAATATCTTCACATTGCCCGTCTATGGCTAACGCAGTAGTTGTGCACTCCCGGATTGAAAAATTATATAAACTTATATTCTTGGCTACTGCGTCAATTGAGCCATGCCCCTTACCCATTATCGATATACCTTTTTGAGCACCAATAACTTCAATATTGAAAAGACACATAGTATAATCATCCGTAGTTTCTGCGTAAGGATTGTTATAAATCTCAAATCCTTGATAAGTCGAAACTGTCGGGCATCTTACCGATAGATTGGTGCCCAGTATGTCAGTTAGCTGACATGAAAAAGCAAAGCCGACTACATCAATTGTAGTACAGTTGGATAACCGGATTCGTTTGCCTTGGAGTTTAAACCCATGCTTGCGGCTGTTTAAAACAACACAGTTACTGAAAAATATATTGCGGCTGCATAGGTGGGCATAAAATCCAGCACCTTCCCATTTATTACCACCTGATTCATCAGCGCAGTTTACAGCACTACAGCCATCCAAAAATATGTATTCGCTCATATTGTTAAAATCCGGACCTGTTATAACCACACCAGCGTTATACTGTGATACATCCGTATGTCCACACTCATACAAATAACAACGACTAAGATGGCCATTAGTGCATTTTTTTAGATAAACCCCAACATCTGGAACATTGACAATTTCCAAATCGCATAGCCGAAAGAACTCGCATGTATCCAGATAGATGCAATCCATTCCTGTATATGTCTGGGTCGAAGCCTGGTTGTCGAGTGTCATACCTTCAATGGCAAAGGATGACACTGAGCCGCCGTAAATCAAACTGCTGACTGCTCCAGCATCCGCCTTCATTCGGATTCTGGTAGCATCCTGTCCGACTCCTTTAAGTAAAATATTTGATTTCAAGGTCAGCGGGCCGCTTATCTGATAAGTTCCCTTAGGCAGCCAAACTACACCCCCACCGGCATTGCCAGCCGCATCAATGGCGTTTTGGATCGCTGTTTTGTCATCTGTAACCCCATCACCTACTGCGCCATAGTCTCGTTTCACATCATACCAACTGTTAAAGCAAGTTCCGCCGCCTCCGGCAAGCCCTATGATCACGTCAACCTGCTCTTCAGCAGCATAATCGGTTACAGTTAGGGAACAGCCGGAGCCAGCATGAAAATTAATCCCTCGCCGGGTTCCTTTCAGAACGCCCTCCCGGAGCACCTTGAGGCGGGCATTGGCGTCTATGGCATCCTTGAATTCCAAGGCGGTCTCGCTGGCATTAATAACTGGAAGCTTGCCGGCCTGGCCAGAATATGAGTCGTGAGTGTCAGTCAGTCCGGCAAAAGTAGAAGCGCCGCTGCCAGATTCGACGAACTCCAGACCTGATTCATCAGTCTTAACCTTAAGTGCTTTCCCCGCCTGGCCGGTATAGGTTGCCGGGGCGTCGCGTAACTCGATAAACTTCTCAACTCCACTCCCAGTAGGCAAATTGCCGATCTGAACCTTCTTCTTGGCGTACTTTGCAGCGCTATCCTCAATGAGGATTACGTCCGTCTGCGCCGGGCTGGTTTTCTCGGCAAATTTTTTAAAGTCGTTAGAACCTCTTTTGAGTTGACGATGATTCGTCACCGAGCTCAAACCGATTTGAGCCTTGGTAACCCTGTGGGGGTTATTTGTATTGCTGGAATGATCATCCCACTCTAACCCGGTCTCGGCAGCATTAACCTTAAGTGCATTCCCCGCCTGGCCGGTATAGGTCGAAGGTGCGTCGCTTAACTCGAGAAATTTATCGACTCCGCCTCCACCACTGCCAACGGCAACCCAGCCAGTATTTCCCGTCCCACTATCCTTCAGATAGTACAGCGGGGCAGTCCCATTGCACTTGATATAACGGGACCCTGGCGGCGCAGTAACATTGCCTTCCGGAGTCTTCCAATCCGGGCTCCCCCACCAGGCAGAATAGATCTCGGTAACCCCGCCAAAAGCTACCTTTCCAGACCCGGCGAAGAACTGGTAAGGACCCGCAATAAGCCCACCATCGATATTTAATGTGACTCCCTCATGGACGTTGATGGTCGCGCCGCGCTCCACTCTTAGGGTTATATTGCTTGGAATGGTATAATCGCTGTCAATGGTATAAATTCCGGGGGGGATACCGAGGATGACCTTATCCGAGTCAATGGTTCTGACCGCATCCTGTATGGTGGGACGCCAAAATTGTTGCCTACCCATATTTCCTGAATTTCTCCCATCTCACAACCTCCAAAAACTATTAAAACCAATAAAAGGAGAATCCCTTGTCTTTGCATTTTTCATCCCTCTACAAAAATCTATAATTTTTCGTCCATTTTAGCCCTCCTTCAATCATTATACCAGTGCCTTCCGCCCATCCAAGTCGGGCTTAGCGGCCAGCGGATTGTTCAGAGGATTACAAAAAATCAGTTAAATTATCCAGCTAGGATGTGGACCCTGTCACTGGTATTAATCTGAGACCGTTGCAAAAAGGTTTAGTCCTCTCCCTCTCTTTTTGGGGTTGAAATAGGGGTCAGGACAGCTTGTAGAGTAGAGAGGGACCAAGCATTGTTTAGGTCACTGACTTCCAAAGTATCAGCCCTTTCGGACGGCGTGGCAAAAGGCCAGCAGACCATACACTGCTTGCCCCTCCCCCTCGTCAAACCGGACGTGCGGAGCTGCCGCATCCGGCTTACCGATGATCATTCAGCCATAGGCATTCGCAAGGAGTTGACGGCATTGAATTCACAGGTAGATAAGCCCTGCGGCCCGCAGTGCTTGATACAAGGAGGGGCCAGCAAGTTGCTTACATCGCCGTTGGCTCCGCGTCCTCAAAAAGTGACGCAGCCGGATTTGCACATACCAGTTCACCTGGCGGCAGGCCAGGCGGGGATGGCCAAAGCTGAAATAATTGCTCCAGCCGCACAGAAATCGGTTCAGTCTCCCGATCAGTGCCTCCAGAGGGGGGTGAACCCCACTACTGGTCATTTCCCGCAATCTCTCCCGTACCCGATTCATAGATTTGGCAGAAGGAACAATATTAAGGTACTTGCCGCGACCATACCGGTTCCGATCAAAGCGGGGGAGTGTTACCAAAAGATACACAATTATGCTATAATGCCTCCTGAACCCAATGAGGAGGTGGCCTATGGGACTTTCGTGCAAGAGATGCGGCAGTGCCTCGTTTGTTAAGCAT
>JAFDGA010000021.1 GCA_019309545.1 Deltaproteobacteria bacterium | reverse complement strand
GAACATCAACACCGGGTCCCAGGCGTCCCGGCCCCAATCCACGTAAAAGTCCCGGCAGGCATGGCGGACAAAGCTGAAGTCCACCACCTGACCCAGTTCATAAAGGAGGTGGGACCGCCGGGCCAAGAGGCTTTCATAAATATGGTTGCCAAAGAATGAACCGTTGGCTCGGCCCTTTTTGCTCATATCAGCTCCAGAAAAATGTTTCCTTGATATTACCATAAGTTAAGCATTTTGGGAGTCTTTTTTGTATTAATTTTTAGTAATATTTACGTATCGTTTTGCAACAGTCTCAAGCTGTCCAAAGCAATGCCCTGGGTCGTCAACGCCCCGGCAATCAAACGCAGTTGCTGAGCAAGTTGAGAAGCTACCGCCGTAGTCGCCAACGTAAACCGGACATCGTCGCCAATTAATTTCCCGGGGCAACACGTCCAATATGCAGCCTGAAAAGTTAATCAATTACACGCTCTGAGTAATGACTATCTAAATAATACCATAAAAAAAAGTCTTAGACACCGTCATCAAGATCGCCGAAGCCTTGGAAAAATCTGATTAAATATTGGGCTACGCCTTCAAGCTAGTTTGCGCGAACTGTGCGCGAAGGCGCGCATAAAATGAAAAATTTTTGCCAATTTTTATAAAATGTGCGATAATCAAGGCCAGTCAAGGTATGGGCCGTTAGCTCAATTGGTAGAGCAACTGACTCTTAATCAGTAGGTTCGGGGTTCGAGACCCTGACGGCCCACCAAAGATATCAACGGGTTAGCTGATTTGGCTAACCTTTGTTTTTTCTGTGTGAGACTTTGTGTGAAACCTTCCCCGGAAAGCTCTTCCGGGCTTACCCGTTCAAATACCGCCATCGCTTCCCGTTCCGCTTCTCCGATGGAATGTAGATAAATCTCGGTAGTGCTGCGGTTCTCATGTCCTAACAGGCTGTTGAAAAACTCGTTACTTGAGAGCGCCAAAAAGTACTGTCTTTAAAGCCCAAAAGGTGCTATACTCAAGGATAACAAGATCTTATACGGAGGCAACGACTATGCGGGGTGACGATGTACACCAGCAAGCAATGTTCAGCTACCTTTCTCCGGAAGCTCGAGTGCCCCAGGACCATCCGCTGCGGCCGATTCGGAACATGGTGAATCAAGCCCTGGCCGAACCGCTGTCGGACGAGCATTTCACCGGGACAGCACCGTGATGGCGGCTTGGGCCTCCCTGAAGAGTTTCCGGCCGGGGTCTCGCATTACCGTGGACGGTGATAAGGCTTGTGGTACTCGGGAGTTTGTCCAATCGCTGCTGGCTTTGAATGCCGTGCCGCATGGGGCCCAAAACGGCAAGGGGAGGAAATCTGCCATGGACCGCCGCTACCCGCCGTCCGGGTTACGCCCTCAGTCAACGCCGGCGCAAACCGGTAGAGGAAATCTTTGGCTGGTATACAACCAGAAGACACCTGTTTCCTCTTGAAACCGAAACCGGCGCCGGGAAAGGAGTGACTGAAAATATATATCCTTTATCAAAGTAAGGAGATGGGATGTATAATCGTTGGTTAAGATGGCGGAAGATCCTTTTGGTTTTCGTGGCAACGTGGTGGTATTCGATCATCCTGTTAGCTGTCGTTTTCACTGGCACCGTCTCGGGGGGCGATCTTCAGGAAGTTAAAGAAAGAGGGGTTCTGAGACATCTTGGCATTCCCTACGCCAATTTTGTCACCGGCAGCGGGGACGGCATGGATGTGGAACTGGTAAAACTCTTTGCCAAATATCTGGGGGTCAGGTATAAGTTCATCAAAACTTCCTGGAAGAATGTGATCGGGGACCTGACGGGGAAAAAAGTGAAACCTATGGGTGACGAGATCCAGGTCATCGGGAAGGTGCCGATCAGAGGCG
This sequence comes from Deltaproteobacteria bacterium, assembly GCA_019309545.1. Taxonomy (NCBI): domain Bacteria; kingdom Pseudomonadati; phylum Myxococcota; class Myxococcia; species Deltaproteobacteria bacterium. The sequence goes on along the minus strand of JAFDGA010000021.1, from coordinate 35,589 downwards.
ATATGGTCGCCAATGGCTTCACCATTCTCCCTTGGCGGCAAAAAATTGTGGATTATTCCACCCCTACGTTTCCCACCCAGGTCTGGTTAATCGCCCGCGCCGATTCACCCCTGAAGCCCATTGTTCCCAGTGGTGATATCAGAAAGGATATCGGTGCGGTTAAAGCCCTTTTAAAGGGACACACCATTCTGGGGAAGGCCAATACCTGCCTCGACCCGGCTCTTTACGGGTTGAAAGAGACTGGCGTCAGGGTGAAACTGTTCGCTGGAAATGTCAACGAGTTAGCCCCGGCAGTCATCCAGGGCGATGCCGAGAGCACCCTCTTGGATGTCCCTGATGCCCTGATCGCCCTGGAGAAGTGGCCCGGCAAGGTCAAAGTGATCGGTCCTCTTTCTCCCCAACAGGAAATGGGTTGTGCCTTTGCTAAAACCTCCCGGCAACTGCGGGACGCCTTTAATCAGTTTTTGGCAAAGTGCAAAAGGGAGGGCACCTACTTACGCCTGGTAAAGAAATACTATCCTGCGGTTTTAGACTATTATCCAGATTTTTTTAGAGAGAAAGTAGTCTCCGACATCGAAGGCGGTTCCGGACCAGGAGTAGGAAGCGATCGAAAGCTTTAGCCTGAGAAGGGTTAAGCTTTTGTAGCGGTAAAAACGGTTGGCATTTTTTTGGAGGTAATTATTTCATCGGAAAGCAGACGGAGAAGATGGACAATACTCAGCACCCCTTAATAAAAAGGTATTTCATCGCCTTGCTGATGGGTATAGCGCTGGCCGGATTCATCGCTTTCCTGATCGGAGAGAATTACTTATCCCAGGTGGAATTACAAAAGTTGGCTTTGAAAAATTTACGGCAGGATCTGGAGAAGCGTGCCGCCGCAGTGAGCTATTTCTATTCCGAGCGGAAACAAGATCTGCGAGATCTCGCCCACAGCCGGGAGATCTCGTTATTCTTTGAAAATAAGGCCCTGGGAATGTCCATGGAATATGGCCTCAGGGCTAGCCTGATTGCTATCCAAAAGTGTTTTGATCGTCTCCGGAATGAAAGGCATCTGGGTCCCGGACCGATCTATACCCGCATCGTATTTATTGATAGTTCTGGAGAATGTTTGGTGGATAGCCGGTCGGCAGACACCAAACGGCAGGATGAGTGGAACTGGCAACAATTCCTGGCCCCGGAAGGCTCGGGCCCGGTCATCCTTGTCAAACCCCTCGGGCGTCGTCTGGTGAAGGTAATGGTCTCCACTCCCTACGTTTTTAAAGGCACCTATGCCGGACAGATTATTGCCTGGGTCTCAACCAAAACCCTTTACACCCATCTAATTGCTGGAGGGTCCGGAGCCTCGAATCTGATTCTCCACATCATACTGTTACAGCCAGATGGACCCTACTTAGATGTATATCGGCATACAGACCTACGCCACTCATTGCTCCCCGACCTCGGCAGAATAAATCCCGGTGAATCCCAAGGGGTTCGGACAGTCAGCAATGATCGGACCCAGGAGAAGATGATTGCCCTCTGGGTTCCGATTCACGACACGCCCTTCTGTCTGCACGGTGCTCTACCCATAACCGAGGTATTCGGTTCCATGTCTCCCTGGCATCTGCCGGTGGTGCTCGGGTCCTTAGCGCTTCTTCTATTAGGTGGGATAGGGATTATCTGGAGGTCCGACAAGCGCAATTTGGATCTGCAGGCCCGCCTGGTAGAAGCCTCAAAAAGAGAGCGGGAAATTATTGAAGAGAAGAACCGCCAGCTTGAGGCAGAAATCGCCGAACGGAAGCTGACCGAAGAGGCGCTGCGAGCAAGTGAAGAAAGACTAACCGGGATTATCCAATCGGTGCCTGATCATATTAGCATGATAGATGAAGATCATAATATTTTGTTTGTTAACGAGGTTGCCAGGCGATTATTTGGACCCGACTTAGTGGGAAAAAAATGCTACGCGGTCTATCATCGGCGAGAAGAGCCTTGCGAATCTTGCCTTGTCAGCAAGGTTTTCCAGGACAGTCAAATCCATGAACATGAGACTGAAGTAATTGGCGCCGACGGCCAGATAATGTATTTATGGCGCTGCGCCGGTGTGGCGGGCCGACATCCAGACGGACGTCCGAAAATGGCAGTGGAGGTGTCACGCGACATTACCGCCCGCAAGCAGGCCGAGCAGGCACTAAGGGAAAGCGAAGAGTTTAGAAACAATATTTTGATTAATTCTTCGCATCCGATAGTTGTTATTAATCCAGATACTTCCATAAGGTATGTGAATCCGGCCCTGGAAAGGCTAACCGGTTTTTCCTCCACAGAGCTTATTGGCCAAAAGGCCCCCTATCCGTGGTGGACGCCGGAAACCGTGGAAAAAACTGCTGCAGACCTGAGGGCAGCTATGGGTGAGGGCACATCCAAGCTAGTGGAAATTTTCCGGAATAAGGATGAACAGCGATTCTGGGTGGAAATCAATTCCACTCCGATAAGGAGCAACGGGGAATTCAAGTATTATTTGGCAAACTGGGTCGATATCACCGACCGTAAACTGGCCGAGGAGGTGTTAAAATTAAATGAATCTCGCCTGGAGGCCCTATTAAGACTTCATCAACTGACGCATGCCACCCCCCAGGAGATCATAAACTTTGCCCTGGAAGAAGGAACTTCCCTTACTAAAAGCAGGATCGGCTATCTGGCCTTTACGAATGAAGACGAGTCGGTTCTGACGATGTATGGCTGGTCGAAAAGCGCCATGGCTGAATGTCGCATCGCCGATAAGCCGATAGATTACCCGGTAGAGACCACCGGACTCTGGGGCGAAGCAATTCGGCAGCGCCAGCCGATAATCACCAATGATTATACCGCGCCCAACCCCTGGAAAAAGGGCTATCCCGAGGGCCATGTTGAGATCAGGCGGCATATGAATGTGCCGATCTTCGAGGGTAATCATATTGTCCTGGTCGCCGGCGTAGGTAACAAACCCTCGGACTATGACGAATCTGATGTCCGCCAACTTACTCTGCTGATGGCCGGAATGTGGCGAATTATTCAGCGCCAACAGGCCGAGGAGCTTATTAAGGCCTCGCTCCGAGAAAAAGAAGTGCTTCTGAAGGAGATCCACCACCGGGTCAAAAACAATATGCAGATTATTTCCAGTCTGCTCAAGCTGCAAGCCGGATATGCCGATGACCCCAAGGTATGTGAGGTTATCCAGGACAGTCAGAACCGCATAAAAATCATGGCTCTGGTGCATGAGTTACTATATCAATCCCCGGACCTGGCCAGGATTGACCTACCTTCTTACATCAAGACCCTGGTAGAGGGGCTGTATCAAACTTATAGAGCCGATTCGACGAAAATTGCCCTGAAACTGGCGGTGGAAGACGTTCACCTGGGGGTTGACATCGCCATTCCTTGTGGCCTGATCATCAACGAACTGGTCTCCAATTCCCTGAAATACGCCTTTCCAGACCATAAAAAAGGTGAAATTAACCTCAGCTTGCATTCTATGGGTGATCAGAAGCTGGAATTAATCATCCGCGACAACGGCGTGGGGCTGCCGGAAGATTTCGACTTTAACAAAGCCGAATCATTAGGCCTGCATCTGGTACATATCTTAATTGAAGAACAGCTCCAGGGGAAAATCCGGCTGAATCGGACCGGCGGCACCGAATTTATCATCGAATTTTCTGCTAAGCGCTAAGGATGACTACTACAAAGGATCGACTAATGAAAAAGCGTATCTTGATCGTGGAAGATGAAAGGATTATCGCCGAAGATCTGCAACGGACGCTGGAGAACCTGGGTTACAGTGTTGCCGCTATCGTGCCCTCGGGGGAGGAAGCGGTAGAAATAGCCGCAACCCATAACCCCGATTTGGTGCTGATGGATATTGTCTTATCAGGTGAGATGGATGGTATCGCGGCCGCGGAGCAGATCCGCTCCTGTTTCAAAATCCCGGTGGTGTTCCTCACCGCTTATGGAGATGAGCAGACCTTGAAGCGCGCCAAATTAACCGAACCTTTCGGATATATCTTAAAACCTTTTGACAACCGAGAATTGCACATTACTATCGAAATCGCTTTTCACAAAAGTCAGACCGAGAAGCGGATTGAGCACCTCAACGCCGTATTGCGGGCGGTCCGCGGTGTCAGCCAAGTCATCACCCCGGAAATAGAGCGCGACCGGCTGATCCAGCACGCCTGCGACAAATTAATCGAGACGCGGGGTTATTTAACCGCCTGGATCGCACTCTTGGATGAATCCGGGCGATTTGTGCAAGCCGCTGAATCTGGACTGGGTAATAACTTTCACCCCCTGCCGGAGCGCTTGCAACGTGGTGAGTTAATTTACTGTGCTCTTCAGGCCCTGACCCAAACGGCTCCGGTGGTAATTCTGAATCCGCCGTCAGCTTGTGGTGATTGTCCCTTGGCTCATCAATACCAAGGCCGGGTGGCCATGACTTGCCGATTGGAATATAACGGCCAAACCTACGGGTTGCTAAGTGTTTCCATCCCCCCCGAAATGGCGATTTACCCGGAGGAGCGAGAGCTTTTCCAAGATGTGGGGGAAGATCTGGGTTTTGCCCTGCACAGTATCGAACTTAGGGAAGCGCGCCAGCGGTCGGAGGAGGCGCGGCAGGCTTCAGAAGTCCAAATGCGCAACCTGATCGAATCAGCCCCGCTAGGGATCAGCATAGTTCAGCACGGAAAATACGTTTATGTCAATCCCGCTTGGCTCAAAATGTTTGGCTATGACCATGCCAGGGAAATTTTGGGTCGCGAAGTGGGGTCTTTCACTGTTCCGGAGCTGCGAGAAATGGTCCGACAGAGGCGGTCAGATAGTTTGGCGGGCCGGGAAGTCCCCCCTTACGAGGTCAAAACCCTGAAAAAGAATGGCCAAACTTTTAATGTTGCAGTGAGGCTGGCGCTAATAGACTATCAGGGCGAACCGGCTACGCTGGCTTTTATTATCGATGTCAGCGCTGAGAAAAACCTGCGGGCACAACTCCAACAGGCCCAAAAAATGGAGGCAGTGGGGACCCTGGCCAGCGGCATTGCTCATGACTTCAATAATATTCTTCAAGCTATTCAGGGTTATGCCGAAATTCTTCTCTTGGAGCTGGACAATGATCATCCTGGCTTTGCTGAATTAAAAACAATAAACAAAGCCGCCCAGCAGGGGGCTAAATTGATCCAGCAAATTCTTACCTTAGGTCGGAAGGCAGAGAGCAATCTCCAACCGGTCAATCTCAATGAGGCCATTGAGAAAATTGAAAAGATCTTGGTCAGAACTATCCCCCGGATGATTGCCATTGAATTACGGCAGGCGCGTAATTTATGGACGGTCCATGCCGACCCGATTCAACTTGAGCAGGTGCTGTTAAATCTGGCGGTTAATGCCCGCGATGCCATGCCAGCAGGAGGGAAATTAATCCTGGCCACCGAAAACCTCACTTTAGACCATCAGCACCGCCAAGATCATCTGGGGGTCAAACCCGGTGATTATGTCTTACTCAGCGTTTCCGATACGGGCTGCGGCATGTCGAAAGAGCTGATGGAACGCATTTTTGAGCCATTCTTTACCACCAAAGAGCCCGGTCGGGGCACCGGCTTGGGGCTGGCCATGGTCTATGGGGTGGTGCAAAGTCATGGGGGATACATAAATTGCTCCAGCGAACCCGGGAAAGGAACCACTTTCAGAATTTATCTGCCGGCTTTGGACAAAGCCGGTGAACTGGCCCAACCAGTGGTAAAGAAGGCTTTAGAGGTTTCCTGGCAGGGGACAGAGACCATCCTGTTCGTCGATGACGAGGAAACCCTGCGAGATTTAGGTCAAAACATGTTGAAAAGGTATGGTTATCAGGTAATTACTGCGGCCAGCGGCGAGGAGGCGTTACAGATTTATCGACAGCAGGCCAGATATCTAGATCTGGTTATTTTGGATCTATCGATGCCGGGCATGGGGGGTAAGAGATGTCTGGAAGAATTGATTGGACTCGATCCCCAGGCCAGAGTGGTTCTCACCAGCGGTTTTAACGAGGACTCTGTGGGACAGGAAGTTTTCCAGGCCAAAAAAACCTGGTTCCTTAGGAAGCCTTATAACCTGAGACAACTGCTCACAACGGTCCGGGGGATCTTAGACAAGTTCTAAAAAAACCAGCGATTTCAATTGTCATCCTTTCCGCAATCTTTTAAGGTGGGGAAAAGAGCTTGAGGGGAGAGGGGGGCTGACGGTCCCCCGGCCCTCCCTTAAATTAACCTTTTAAACGCGGAGTAACATAAAGATATAAATGAGAAAAAAAGATGCGAGAAATCAACGTTAAAGAAGTGACCGCGGCGGTCAGACAAGCAGCGATGACGGCTAATTTTGAGCTGGGGGAAGATATGATCCGGGCCTTGGAAAAGGGGCTGCGGGAGGAAGAATCCCCGGCCGGCCAAGAAGTATTCCGGCAATTATTGGAAAACGCCCGCATTGCCCGGGAAAAGCTGATCCCCCTCTGTCAGGATTGCGGCCTGACCGTAGTCTTTGCCGAGGTCGGGCAGGAGGTCCATCTGGTCGGGGGCGACTTTAATGAGGCTATTCAGGCAGGCGTGCGCCAGGGATATCAGGAAGGCTACTTGCGGAAATCCTTGTGCCATCCCCTTACCCGCCAAAACACCGGCGATAATACCCCGGCGGTGATCTACACCAGCATCGTGCCCGGCGACCGCTTAAAGCTGATCGTGGTCCCCAAAGGCGGCGGCAGCGAAAACATGAGCCGGGTCTATATGCTGCGCCCGGCCGCGGGCCTGGCCGGGATCAAAGAGAAGGTGGTGCAAACGGTCCGGGAGGCGGGAGCCAATCCCTGTCCGCCGACCATCATTGGGGTGGGTATCGGCGGCACCTTTGAGCAGGCCGCCCTGCAGGCCAAAAAGGCCCTGTTGCGGGAGGTGGGTAGCCAGCATCCCGACCCGGAGTTGGCCGTCCTGGAAGAAGAGTTGTTGACCCTGATCAATGATCTGGGAATCGGCCCCCAGGGGTTGGGGGGACGTTTTACTTCCCTGGCCGTCCATATCAACCTGATACCTTGCCATATTGCCAGTCTGCCGGTGGCGGTTAATGTCCAGTGCCATGCCAGCCGTCACCAGGAAGTAGTGTTATAAGGAGCAGTCCATGTCCAGAACCATAAAATTAACCACCCCTTTGAATGACCAGCAGGTCACCGATCTGCAGATTGGTGATAAGGTTTTGCTGAGTGGTGTCATCTATACCGCCCGGGATGCGGCGCATAAGCGTCTGATTGACCTGTTGAACACCGGCCAGGAGCTGCCCTTTGATCTCCAGGGTCAGGTGATGTATTATGTGGGTCCCAGTCCGGCACGGCCCGGTCAGGTGATCGGGGCGGCCGGCCCCACCACCAGTTACCGGATGGATCCCTATACCCCCCAGCTTCTGGCTCGGGGACTCAAGGCCATGATCGGCAAAGGCAAGCGCAGCCCGGAAGTGATCGACGCCCTGGTGAAATATAAAGCGGTTTACCTGGGGGCGACCGGCGGGGCCGGGGCCTTGATTGCCCAGGCCATCAAAGAGGCTCAGGTCCTGGCCTATGAGGATCTGGGTCCGGAAGCCATCCACCGGCTGGTGGTGGAGGATTTTCCTACTATCGTCATCAATGATTGCCGGGGGCACGACCTTTATGAGGAAGGGGTTAAACACTATGCCCGGTCAGGCAAGATCGGTTGCTAAAGCAACGGCTATTTATTTCTCGAAGCATTTAAAAGGTTAATTTGATGGGGAAAAAGGGGGATTGTCGGCCCCTCCCCCTTCCCAAAAGCGGTTTTTCTCTGCCCCCATCCATTTTTTGCGACCCGAGTAAGAGCTATAGACGGTGGCGAAACTAGGTAAGGCAAATCTACACTGCCTTGAAGGGCAGTTATTAAATATGATAATATATAAATGGATCACTCAAGATGCTTGCCAGTTATTATTTTTCCCGGTTATCCCAAAATATACAAAAAGACTGACTGGGATTCATTAACCAAGACATTAGGTTAAATCCCCTTCTCCTTTGAAAGCACTTTATTAGGACCCTGATGCCCCAATTCATGCAACGCCATGCATCTGATGTTCAGGCTGTGAGCAATGTCTGGTAGGTGAAATCTCCGAGACAGCGGTTAAAGGAATCCGACCCATGGAACCCACTGATCTAGATGTGGTTCGCCAACGCGTCCAGGAAAAGAAAAAGAGTTTCCAGGAATACAATTTCGGCCGGTTACAGGATGATGCGATTAAAACCTTCTTCGACCTGTCCCAGGAATATGAAACCCTGGAAAACCTTTATCGGGTCTGCATTACGGTCATTAAGGAGTTCTTTGACCGGGACAGCCGCCTCTGTCTGGTGTCTAGCGATGCCGGCCGGATGGAGTATGTGTGCGACAGTTTGACTGGACTCCAGCCTGAAATGACGCCGCCACCTCCGTATATTTATCTTTCCAGCACCACCTATGAGGTCGGGTCCTCCTGGATTATTCCGATCCGGGGCAATCGTTTGTTGGTGGAACGGTTGCCGTTTTTTGCCAAGGACCAGGTGATCGGCATGCTGGAAATCTTTCCGGTGGATGGTCTTTCCGAGTCTGACAAGTTTTTCTTTGAAAAATATACTAACCGTCTGGGCTACTGTTTAAATAACAAAATCATTCTCTGGCAGAACATCCAGCATATTCGGTTTATCAATAGTCTGGTGGCCGACATCGAACATAATGTCATCACCCCGAACATCAGCCTGACGCTTTACTTGCGCCATTTAAAAAAGAAAATCATGTCCTTGCATGACCTGTGCCGTGGTCTTCCGACCGCCCCCGCAGCCGAGGCCAAAGCCCGAGAAATAGCCCCGGCCCTGCAGGAATTGATTCAAGGCATCGAAGAAGATTTTCAGAATCTGGAAAAGCATTATCAAGGCATCAGCCTGTATTTAGAATCCCTATTCCGGCCCAGCCATTTCGAGAAAGGCCACTTTGTCCTCCGACGTCGGACCTGCAACGTCCGTAGCGAGATCATTGCTCCGCAGTTGGAACTGTTTTTGCCCAAATTCCGGGAACGCCAGATCGAAATCGACGAAAGCCTGGGCGGGGTCCCGGAAGAAGATCTCACCTTATCCGTAGATAAGGGATTGATTGCCCAAGTATACGCTAATCTTTTCTCTAATGCGGTGAAATATACCCGCCCCAGCCCGTCGGGCCGTAAATATGTTTCTTTCGGTCGTCAATTGGTCAAAGATTTTTTCGGCCCGGGCAAAGATGGAATCCGCTTCAATGTCTTTTCCTCCGGGCCTCATGTTCCGCCCCCAGACATCGAGCATATCTTTGATGAAGGGTATCGCGGCAGCAATATCGGAGGAGAAGTGGGAACTGGCCGCGGCCTCTATTTTATGCGCAACGTCATCGAAACCCACGGCGGCCAGGTAGGCTATGAACCTACCTCGGAGGGCAATGATTTTTATTTTATTCTACCGGTCCTGGGATTGGAGAAATCTCCTGAAAGGTCCTGAACCGGTTCTTTGCTGAGCTTTCCTTCTCCGGTAGTTCCAACGGTATTAACGCGGGTTAGCTTCTGTCTGGATCTTCCTAGGTGGTTGAATGGTGGCGAAAATACTCCACCGTAGCGGCCAGACCCTCCTTCAAGGGGGTCTGCGGCTCCCAGCCCAGTTGCGCCCGGGCCTTGCCGAAATTGATCACACTGCGCCGCTGCTCCCCGGATTTGGGCGGGCCGTGGTACTCCTCCATAGAAGCGGCAGTAAATTCCTTCAGATAATGGAACAGGGTGTTGATGTCCGTCTCCAGACCGGTGCCGATATTGATTTCGCCCTGAACGTCGGCACCAAGGGCCAGCCAGTTGGCCCGGGCCACGTCCTTAACATAAACAAAGTCCCGGGTCTGTAACCCGTCGCCATTAATCACCGCCTGTTCCCCGCTCAGCATCTTCTCGGCAAAGATGGCCACTACCCCGGCCTCCCCGTAAGGATCCTGCCGGGGCCCATAGACATTGGCGTAACGCAGGGCCACATACTTAAGGCCATACTCCTGCTGATAATAGTAGAGGTACTTCTCCACCGCCAGCTTGGCGACCCCATAGGGACAGACCGGCCGCAGCGGATGCTGCTCATCGGCGGGGAAATAATCCTGTTCGCCATAGATAGCGCCGCCGGTGGAAGCGAAAATAAATTTTTCCACTCTAGTCTCGATCGCGGCCTGGAGCAGGTTCAAAGACCCCATGATATTGATCGTGGCATCGTAGAGCGGATCAGCCACTGAATTCCTGACACTGACCTGGGCGGCCTGATGGCAGATGACCGCTGGCTTAGTCTGTAAAATCAGATCATAAACCTCAGGACGGCGAATATCCAACTGATGAAATTCAGCCTGCGGATTGAGATTGGCCCTTGAGCCGGTGGAGAGATCGTCGACCACCAGCACCCGGTGCCCCTGCTCTAACAGGAGGTCCACCACATGTGAGCCGATAAACCCGGCCCCTCCGGTAACCATGATCAGTTTAGCTGCCATATCTGCTCCCTGGTCGAGAGAAATGGGGGAGGATTTGCCATACCAGTAATTTATGGCCAAAAAAGTTCGATTTTAGGTAATTAGGGATACCGGTCCTCGTTTCTGAGACAGATTTTCTCGGCCGGGTTAATCAAGCCCAACCATGATCCGAATAATCAATGCCAAGATTTAACTATACATGGGAAAAAGTTTCCGGACAAGTAATTTGTAAAAAGGCGGCTCCGCGCGTCACCGGTTGTCGGAGGGCAAACCGGGTCCGATTTAAATTTATTAACTGGATTGCGAAAAAATATCTTGACAAATACAACAACAGTTATTATTATAAAATTGACCCCAGGAAGCCAAGGGGCACTGGTTGTCAATGGCTGGCAACCCGAGTAAATCTTGGATGGCTGTTGGTTTCAGAATCTCTTTAAGGAAGTTCCGCCTCCGAAAGGAAGCGGTGAATTCCCAACAAGAGAGGATGAAAGTGGCAGAGGAGTAAGAGATTGAAAAGGTTGGCGGTGAGGGGCAGTCAGCAGCGTGGTTACCTGGGGTTATTCTTATCCGGGCCGGGGTTCCGGCCTTTTTTTCTGGGATTTAGAATTATTTTTCCTCCGGAAAAGAGAAATTTTCTCCGATGCCTTATGTCAGACTGCGCACTTTGGCGAACCGCTTTGAAGCCGACCTGCTGACCCGGGCTCTGGATCAGGCCGGAGTCGATTATTTTTTACGAACTTTTGAGGATACCGCCTATGATGGCCTGTTTACGGCTCGCGAGGGTTGGGGAGCGATTTGGGTGGCCGCAGCCGATCAGCAGTGGGCGGCCGGGATTATCGCCCAGTTTGAGCAGGCCTACGGGTTAGACCTGGGTTCTGACTAAGGCCCAGACAGCTGGTCTGGCCAGCGGCCGTTATATTTCCTACTTTTTACCTAAAGAGGAGAACTTCATGGACGTGCTGGCTATCTCTGGCTCTGCCCGCGCGGCGGGCAATACCCAATATCTGCTCAACCATGCCCTGCAGGTGCTCCAGCAACACAGTTTTACCACCGCCCTGATCTCTCTCCATAATAAGCATATTTTGCCTTGCACTGCCTGCCTGCAGTGCGCCGAGGAGAAGAATGTCTGCATCTTGGCGGATGACTTCATGCCCATTTATGAACAGATGCGCCAGGCTAAGGCCCTGCTGATTGGCTCCCCGGTTTACTTCGGCTCCGCCTCCCCTAATATCATGGCCTTGTTAGATCGGGCCGGATATCTAGCTCGCCTGGGCGATAATATTTTTTACCGGAAAATCGGTGCCCCGGTGGTCGTGGCCCGCCGGGCCGGGGTTAATTTTACCTATGCCCAACTGATGTTCTTCTTTTCCATCATGGGAATGGTGGTGCCAGGGTCGAGCTACTGGCCGATAGCTTATGGCCATCAGCCCGGCGAGGTGGCCCAGGATGATGAGGGTCTTAAAACCATCAGCGATCTGGCTGAAAACATCGCCTGGCTCTTGCAGAAACTTCGATAACCCGCCAGAAATCGACTTAAGGGGAAGGCTTTGAATAGAGTTCAAAACCCCAGGGTCTTATAACAGCCCTGGCAGGCCGGCGGCCAGGGATAAAGAGGTTCTGGTCGGGCAGATTGCGGGCGGATGGTCTTTTGTTGGCTTGGGACGGTGCCCCGTTGGACCAGTTCGGTCAGCAGACCGGGTACCCGGCCGACCCGATGGCGGAAAAAATCGGTAAACTGACGATAGGCCAGCTGTTGGCAGTGTTTTAAAAAATCACCGCTTCGAACATTGCCATAGGAATAATTGTGGGCGGTGTAGGTCTGTCCGAAAAATTGCCGAGAAAAACCCTCCCCCACCGGCAGCCCCAGGTAAACGCAGGGGCAAAACTCTCCGAAGACAGTGACAAAGGCATTTTTTAGGGGATTGGCATCGCATACCATCAGATCTAAAATGGGGTGGAGGGGGAAGTTGCGAAACGGCAACCCTAGTTCCCGGGCTTTCTGTTCCGCCTGGTGGCTAATCTCGTCAATGGCTGGTTCCACTGCCGCATGGGTATACAGTGACAGGGGTTCCATCTCCGGCACCGGAATAAAATCCAGGTTGGTGGCATTAACCCGGTCCACTCCCAGGGTGGCGGCCAATTCAATAAATTCCGGCAACTCGCCGATATTCGGCCGCATTTTCATAAACAGCAACACCACCTCCGGACGGCGGCTCCCCACTTCCCGCTTGCGAGCGCATAAGGAGCCGATCTGGCGGGTCAAGCGGTCAAAATCGCCTCCCGGCCGCAGCCTCTCATAGGTCGCGGCCTGAGCCCCATCCACGGAGATGGCCACCATATCCAGATGCTCCAGCACCTGGGCCTGCACCGCCTCGGTCAGGCCCAAACCATTGGTGGTCAGGCCCACTTTGCAACCTTGGGCCCGGGCCACCTGTGCCATTTCCCAGAGGCGGGGATGCACCAGAGGCTCCCCCCAGCCGCTTAAGTGGACCTGTTCAAACCGGGCTATGCTCGGAAGCAGCCGCTCAAAATCCTCCCAACTCAAGTCATGGGCGTCCCAGCGGTCTTTGCAGGCCGACCGGGGACACATCTGACAACCGGGGAGATTGCAGCGGGTGGTAACTTCAACCTGGAGATACTGTAAGTGTAAAGGCCGACGACCTAACAGTATCCGGCCCAATTCAGTCAGCCTTTTTATCACCGCCACCTCGGCCCGGAAATCCGGGCCAACTTATACTTGCACAATTCTAGAAAATTCTTCAACTATCCTCAGGGGCGTCCCCGGAATGGCCACCCTTAGTAGGTCCAGCCGGTCCGGTACAGCGTTCTGAGGGGAGCTCCGAAGCGGAGACAACTCGGATCAGCGTTCCTAGGCCGCAGGCCGGACAGAGAATATCCTCCCCCAAGTCTCCCGGGAGTAACAGCATATCCCGTCTGGCCCCGCAATGCGGACAGACAAAGTCATAAATTGGCATGGCTTGGAAATTCTCCCTTTTGAATTCCTTAAAAAATGATGACTTTCTATTCTCCTTTAAACTCTGGCGGACGTTTCTCCAGAAATGCCTGCTGGCCTTCCAGATAGTCTTTACTGTGGTAAACTTTTTCACGTAACCCCTGGATGCGCTCAAAAGTCTCCGGACTCAAGGGCATGGCATTGCCCAGGAGGCGGAGTTGCTCTTTGATTACCGAGATGCTCAACGGCGAATTTAAAGTGATTATCCTGGCCATCTGATAGGTAAAGCTTTCCAACTCCGCCGCGGGGACCAAATGGGTAAGGATACCCACCGCCAAGGCCCGTGGGGCGGCAATCGGCTGGGCCGTGAAGAACATCTCCTTGACCGTAGCCATTCCCACCCTATTGATGAAATGCAGGATACCGGCAGGATTATAAGGCACTCCGATGCGGGCCGGGGTAATGGCGAAGCTGGCGGTATCAGCGCCAATCAGGATATCGCAAACCAGGGCTAACTCGCAGGCCCCGCCCCAGACGCTTCCTTCAATCATGGCGATCACTGGAGCCGGGAAATGTTGAATGGCCCGGATAAGCCGTTCTATATGACCATAATACGGCAGCGCCTCTTCCCCTGGCTGTGGGAATTCGGTGATATCCACTCCGGCCGACCAGACCTTGGACCCTGGAGGAGCACGCAAAATCAACGCCCGGGCTTTTTGATTCCTAAATTTAGATAAAGCCGCAATTAGTTCACTGACCAGGGCCCTACTTAAGGCATGGCGTTTAGCCGGGTGATTGAAGGTGATAGTGCCGATCTGTTCCTGGAAATCAGTTAAAATAAATTCCAATCATTCTCCTTTAATTGATTATCATCCTTTTATTGGTTCATTCAGCCAAATGATCTGGCCCAAGTATAGCCAGATTAAGATAATCTTTGCAAGCGATAAACCTTGTCATGTTAACCAACTGAACTTAACCGCCTGACTGAAATTGATGGATGGCCGGCAAGCAGAACCTTTCCAAACCCGCTATCAAGGGATATAATTATTTTAGGATATGGGGTTCGTGGCAATAAGCAACCGGAGTCTAAGATGATCCGCATCGGTCCGGCGGGCTGGGACTACCCCGATTGGCAGGGAGTGGTCTATCCCCCCAAAATAAAGGGCACGGAGCGACTGGTCTTTCTCAGCCAATTTTTCCTGGTGGTGGAAATTAATGTCACTTTTTACCGGCCGTTGTCCCCGGTGGTGTCCCGGCGCTGGCTGGAAGCGGTCGCCGAACACCCCGATTTTCGCTTTACCGCCAAGCTCTTGCAGGTATTTACCCATGACCGCACCGCGGCCGCCTGGCAGGCAGAGGCCTCGGTTAAAGCTGGTCTGGAACCGCTGCTCTTAGCCGGTCGCCTGGGGGTATTACTGGCCCAATTTCCTTATTCATTTCATCATACCGAGGCCAACCAGGCCTATCTGGTAACTCTCCGTCAGCATTTTGCCGACTATCCGCTGGCCGTGGAGGTCCGCCATCGCTCCTGGCAGCGCCCGGAGGTACGGCAATTTTTGCATGACCAGCACCTGGAATTCTGTAATATTGACCAGCCCCAGGTTTCCTATGCTCTGGGGACTACCAACTGGGTGACCGGTAATGTGGGTTATCTGCGCCTGCACGGTCGCAACCGCCGGGCCTGGTTCGGAAAACTCAACGACCCCCACGCCCGCTATGATTATCTATATGACTCCCATGAGTTGGCTCAGCTGGAACATCGGGCCCGGGAACTGGCAGCCCAAGCTACTGAAACCTATCTGATTTTTAATAACCATCCGCATGGACAGGCGGTAGCCAATGCCCTGGAGATGATTAAGCGTCTGCGGCCTGGCCGCCTGTTATTGCCCGAAAGCTTAAAGGCTGCCTTCCCGCGGTTGAATCCCTTGGAAGACGTGGTAGAGGGCTAGGGGTCTGGCAGACCTTAGCCCTCTACCAAACCCTCACCCCCAACCCTTAAGGGGGGGTGGGAGGGGAGCTTGAGGGGAGGGCGGGGGGCCGGTGGTCCTCCGGCCCTCCCCTCAAATTAACCTTTTAAATACACCAAGTAACAGACCTTCGCCCCTATGACTTTTATTGATTGGCAGGCGGGCAAGTGATAAGGTATTAAATAGGATAAATTAAGTGGAGCAAAAATTTATGGATATGGTTGAGCAGATCCGAGGAGGGGACATCCGCACCAGTGCCCGGCTGATACGTGATATTGATGATGGCGTCCCCGAAGCCCGAACAGTTCTAAAAGCCCTGCACCCTTACACCGGTCGGGCCCACATTATTGGCATCACCGGCGCTCCCGGGGTTGGCAAGAGCACCCTCACCGATAAGATGATTCAATATCTCCGGGAGCATGACAAAACCGTCGGGGTGGTAGCGGTAGACCCTACCAGCCCCTTTTCCGGCGGCGCCATCCTGGGGGATCGCATCCGCATGCAGCGCCATGCCACTGATGAGGGAGTATTTATCCGCTCTCTGGCGACCCGGGGGCACTTTGGCGGGCTAACCGTGTCGGCCCGGGCGGTAATCGCCGTACTCGATGCCATGGGCAAGGATTATGTCCTGGTGGAGACTGTGGGCGTGGGCCAGGATGAAGTTGAGGTCGTCAGCACCGCCCATACCACCCTGGTGGTCACCGTGCCAGGGATGGGTGATGATATTCAGGCCATCAAGGCGGGCATTCTGGAAGTAGGCGACCTGTTCGTGATCAACAAGGCCGACCGGGACGGCGCCGAGCGCACCTACCAGGAGCTGGTCACCATGCTGGAGATGCGGGCCGCCACCCGAGAGGCGGACAGCTGGCAGCCTGGCGTATATCTTACCGAAGCTCCCCGCAATGTTGGGATCTCCGAGCTGATGCAAGGGATTTTCGCCCACCAAGAATTTCTTCAGCAAGACGGTGGTAAATTATTGCAAAAAACCCTTTATCAACGCACTCGGGCTGAATTACTCGACCTGATCAAAGCCGGCATTGCCCAGAAAATTATGCAGTCCCTGACCGCCTACGACCGCCTCGAGCAACTGATTGCCGATATCCTTGATAAAAAGACCGACCCCTACACGGTCAGCGAAGAAATCGTGGCCCGCACTTTAAAGCAGTGCAAATTTTAATCAACCGGCTTTGGGGAACCAGGGGTGTCGATTCGTTATCTGGCGCAGGAATTATATCGGGCGGAACAAAAAGTTGACCAACTAAAGCAGGCCCTGGCCGCGTTAGGGTCGGAGCCGTCGCCGAAGCGGGTGCAGCTCGAGGCCGAACTGTTTCAGGCCCGTAAAGAGCGCGATCATTACAAGACCCTGTTGGAAGCCAAGAAGGAACCGCCCCCTTGGCGCACCGGTTCTCATTGTTGAAGAGCTTGCTGGGCTAAGCGGGCGGCCCGTTGTCCGGTAAGCATAGCCGCCTCCACGCAGGGCAGGCCGTCCAGGTCGGAGTGGGCCAGGATGATGCGCCCTTGCCGGGGCGCAATCCGGCCGCGGATGGCGGATAGAAAGCCGGGGTAAGGCACTACCTGGGCATGGCCGTAACGGTACATTCTGATCTCCTCGGCCCAGCTGTCGATACCAGGCCAGATTTTCTGCAGCCCGGTGAGAATTTCTTCAGTCTTGACGGCTACCGACTCCTGAAGCAAGGCCTGCCGCGGCAGCGGAAAGGCCTGCGGTGCATAAACCACCATTACCTGGGGCTCCCCCGAGGCTGGCGGATGGGGTTCCAGAACCAGGTCTGAAAAGGCAGCCTCTCCTACTATCCAGTTTTCAAATCCGGGGGTAGCGAAACCTTCAAGCCCGCACACAGCCGCTACTACATAATTACTGTATTGAAAGGGCTGAAAAATTTCCGGGCTCCAGCCCGACACTCCGGCCAGCAGACGCCGGGCGGCAAATTTCCCTATCGCCAGGATAACTAAGTCGGCCTGCAGCAGATAAGGCTCCTGCCGGTCCTGATCCCAGATACAAAGCCGGATGGCCTCTGGTTGTTCCTGTAAACTAATGACCACCTGGCGGACTCTCAGGCGGTCCGGCCCAGCTCCTTTAAGCAGAGCGGCCGCCAAGCGGGCATCGCCCTCGGGAAAGGCACAACTGGTGGCCTCCGGAGAGCATTCTGACATCAAAAAATAAAGTGCCGCCCAGGCCGACACCTGGGCCGGTCCAGCTCCCAGACAGGAACGGCAATAGGGGTCCAAAAGTGGGGCCAGTTCAGAGGAATAGCCCTGGACCACCTCCAGGTAATGCTGCAGGCTGATCTGGTCCAGCTTTTCCCAGTCGAGGCCGGCTGGCGCAAAGCCGTTCGCATCCCGCTCCCAAGCCGCTAACTGTTGGGAAAGGCGCAAAAAATCATCCCGGCCCTTGGGGGAGATCGGCAATTGCCGAATGCCGGATTCGTAAAAACAGTCAGGATACCACTGACCCTGATAATAGAGGCAACTGACCGGGCCGGTGATTACGGCTGAGTCAACCTCCAGGCCCAGTTCCTGGTACCAGCCTTTCCAGTCATTATCAGTAGGATAAAGGAAGTAGGCCGCGCCTTCCGGATAGCGGCAACCCCGATATTCTCCCCCTTTGCAGACGCCTCCGGGCCGAGCATCGGCTTCTAAGATGACCACTTCCTTATGGCGCAGTTCATAAGCGGCGGTCAGCCCCGACAGCCCGGCACCGACCACGGCCACTTCAGTAATGATTTCAGGCCGCTCCGGGAAAGTCAGCCTGGGCCTCTTGCCCTGAGGATAAAAATATTGGTGACAGAGGCTGGGATCCTCTCCGCCCCAGGGCTGAATCCGCAAAGGCTTTAAGGTCTCCATCGTCATGATTGGCCGATCGACTCCGCTCCGGTTTACTTTTGCCAGATTTGCTGCATCAGGGCGATCATTTCTTCGAGTGGGGCCAGCGCCTGGGTCAGGGTGGCCAGGGTATTCTGCTCAACCTTGCCTTGCTGTACCACTTCGACCCCGGCCTGGACCGTAGCGGCCAGCACCTGTTGCACCTTTGACTGGAATGCAGGGACATCCATAAATTCGGAAGAATGGCGATAAATGCCGGCCGCTAAATAAGACCCATAAAAAACCTGCATGGTGGGCCGGATAAATTGAAAGATCTCCGGGTCGGGAAAACCACCGATGCTAAGAGCAACAATGCGGGGATGCCGTCCGAACCGCAAAGGTAAAACTGCTTGGGGTTCGTCCGATTTCTGGGTAAAATCGATTTTGGCCGGATCGTAAATGGGCAAGGTGCGTTCGATGAAGGCCTTCAGCCGGGCATTCATATTACCACAATAAAGCGGCGTGGCCAGCACTACTAGATCCGCTCCCAGAAACCGGTCGAGTAATTCATTGGTCATATCATCATCCTGGATACAGCGGCCCGGGGTATTGGTCCAACAGCTAAAACATCCCAGGCAGTGTTCGACCCGGTGGTTACGAAGGTAAATGGTCTCAGTGCTGGCCCCGGCCTGGCGGGCACCCCCCAAAAATTTTTGCAGGATAAGCTCGGTCTTGCTGGTCTGGTTATCCCGGGGACTACTGTTGAAAGCAACAATCTGCATAATACCTCCTCAATAATAAATTCAAGTGATCTATTCCTTCCGATTGATCAGCGCCGCCAAATAACCGGCTCCGAAGCCATTGTCGATATTGACTACTGCGACGTTGGCAGCACAGGAATTAAGCATCCCCAATAGGGCGGCCAGACCGGCGAAACTGGCCCCATAACCCACACTGGTGGGCACGGCAATTACTGGCCGGTTCACCAGGCCCCCCACCACGCTGGGCAAAGCCCCTTCCATACCGGCTACCACAATAAATACCGCGGCCTCCTGGAGTTTGTCCTGATAGGCCAGTAGGCGATGCAGCCCGGCTACCCCTACGTCGTAAATGGCCTCCACCCGATTGCCCATTATTTGGGCAGTCACCAGGGCTTCTTCGGCCACCGGGATGTCGGAGGTGCCAGCGGAGATGACCAGTATAAGGCCCCGGCCGCGCTCCGGCACCTCTTCCGGACCCAGAGTCATCACCTGGGAATCGGGATAATAACGCGCCTCCGGGAAAAAGGCCTTAAGTTCAGCAGCCTTCCCCGCCTCCAGGCGGGTTACCAGCAGATGTTCGGTCCGGGACCGCAGGGATTCCATAATAGACTTAATCTGGGGCAGGCTTTTGCCAGATCCCAAAACCACCTCGGGAAAACCCTGGCGCAACTGCCGGTGATGATCCACATGAGCAAACCCCAGGTTCGCAAAGGGTAAAGATTGCAGCCGCCGAGCGGCCTCGGCCACACTGAGGCGGCCTTCTCTGACCTCCTCCAGAAGTTGCTGTAACTGTTTAAGGTCCATAAGTGTCCATGGCGTAATGATTAATAGATATCCCCCTTTTACCAAAAAAAATCTTTGCC
Source organism: Deltaproteobacteria bacterium (assembly GCA_019309545.1). Classification (NCBI taxonomy): domain Bacteria; kingdom Pseudomonadati; phylum Myxococcota; class Myxococcia; species Deltaproteobacteria bacterium. The sequence continues at coordinate 15,726 of JAFDGA010000021.1, read as the reverse complement.
CAACGGTTTGTGGGAGAATAACCCAAAATGCGGTGGATTAACAGTTTCAAGTTAAAAATACGGTTTTTATGGGGCACTTTAGGGATGCGGTCCATTCACCGCTGGCTTATCCTTACCAACTGGCCGGAGGGAGTGACCCGGTAGAGTTCTCCCTGCCAAATCACCCGGTCCCCCAGGAAACTCAGCAACCACAGGCCAAAGGATAACAGGTCCTTAAAGGGCAGCAGGGCCAGATAGGGCCAGGGCAGCCGGCCCTGGAGAAAGAAGTGCTCCGACCCATAAGCCAGAACAAAACGCACGATCAGGGTGCTCAATACCAGCCCGCTGGCCCAGAGGGCCATACCGCTACCCAGCCAGGTAAGGAGAGCAAAAATCAGCGCATGGGTAATGCCATAAGCAAAATATCCTTTGGGTCGGCACACCCGGTAGGTCCGTGCCCATCTTAGCTGATGGGCCAGGTATCCCCCCCAGGTCTGCTGACTGGCATGAGTTTCGATGACGTAGGGTAGCAAACGGACCTGATAGCCGAGCTGAGCCACCCGATGGCCCAAATGGTAATCATCGGCCAGATAATCGGCCAAGGCGGCCAGACCGCCGATCTGGGCCAGCACCTGCCGGGACAGGGCCAGGGTCGCTCCCAGGCCAAAGCGAATGCCCTCCACATAATGGGCCACTGCCACCGAGGGGATAAAATCGGCGCTGATTGATAGAGCTTCCAAGGCCGCACCCCACGATTGTACCGGCCCGGCCCGGTAGGGACAGGTAACGAGCCCCACCCCAGGTTGATTTAGCGCCGCGACCACCTGCTGCAGATAATCGGGGCCTACCTTGATATCGCTATCAGAAATTACCAGATAATCATAGCGGGCTAGCGGCTCCAGTTGCCGCAGGGTGCTGACCTTGGGATTCAGTCCCTTGGACTGGCCACAGACGATAATATCGATGGCCACCTCCGGGTAATCGGCCTGAAGCTCTCTTAAGAGAGGCATAACCGGATCTTGAAGGTCGGCCACTCCGAACAACACTTGGAACAATCGGTAATCCTGGTTTAAAAAACTGCTCAGGCAATTCCGGGTATCTGTATCAACCCCCCGGACCGGCTTGAGAATGGTGACTCCTGGGCCATCTGGACCGGAAGCGGCGGGCAAGGGAGTGTGCATAAACCAGGCCAGAGCCACCAAGGCAAAAAGTTGATAAGCCAGCGCCGCTGCCCACAAGGCTAAAAACAGATAAGTCAAAACCGAACCTCATAACCCTTAACAGGCTTTCTCCTATTATAAGGAAATGTTCTTTAAAAGGGGAGTTGAATTAGGAGATTCTTTAAAGATCGCTTAAGTCTTAAGCAGACCGGCCAAATACAACTGGCTACCCAGGATCCGGTTCATGAAATTCCATGTGCTTTCCCGATAATGCCTTGTTTTTACTTGAAACTGAAAGCGAATCATTAAAATCTGATAGATATTCTTTGCTTTTCTTTAAACGCCATGATATTTTCCTTAAATTTTGAGCCGATAAAATTTCTTCAGATTTGACCTCATCACCTATAGAATTGTTGGGTAATTTATATACCTTGAATAAACTGGTAACGGAGGCTTTATGAGCGATCAGATTAATTGGCTAGGGGATTACCAAGCAGGCCTGGAGCAGGCCCAGGCGGATAATAAACTGTTGCTGTTAGAACTGTATATGGACGGTTGTCCGCATTGTGCCCGCCTCCATAAGGAAACCCACGGCGATCCGCAGGTAATCCAAGAGATTAATAAACGGTTCATTCCGGTTCGGCTGGAGGGCCGCAGCTATATGGATGTGGTCAACCAATTCGAGGTCAAAGGCGCTCCCACCACCTTGATTTTATCTTCCCAGGGCCAGGAGCAGCGCCGCATCGTCGGCTTCCATACACCCTCTGATTACTTAAAGGAATTAGCAGCCGTGGCTTAAGCATGCCTTCCGCTCCCACTGCGCCGGGCACCAGATTTCCGGAACGCCGCCGGGTGTTGTTGGCCGCCTGTGTGGGGGCTTTTATGTCCACCCTGGACATGAGTATAGTCAACATCGCTTTGCCTCAGATCGCCAGGGATTTGCCTAGTTCCCTGGCGCAAGTTTCCTGGGTGGTGGTGGCCTACCTCCTGACCAATGCCTCTTTCTTGTTGACCAGTGGCCGGTTAGGAGATCTCCTGGCTCCCGGACGGCTCTATTTTCTGGGTCTGTTGGTGTTCACTACCGCTTCGGCCCTGTGTGGGATAAGCACCGGGTGGTTGGAGCTGGTGGCCAGTAGGGCCCTTCAGGGCTTGGGGACTTCATTGATCCTGGCTCTGGCCCCTAAACTCATTGCTCTCTCCTATGAGGAAGGGGAACGGGGGCTGCCTTTAGGGTTATTTTCCACCGCCTTTGCCAGCGGCATCAGCATCGGTGCACCATTGGGCGGGTTGATTACCTCTCACTGGGGATGGCCCTATATTTTTTTTATAAATATCCCCATCTGTGCCCTAGCCTTAATGGCAGGCGGCCGTCCGCTGGCCCGGCTATCGGCCGGAGCCACCTGGAATTGGCGGGCAGTTGATCTGGGGGGCAGCCTTACCCTGGCCGGGAGTCTAGGACTGCTATTGTTGGCCCTGAATCGACTGCAAGATCTGGGCTGGGAGAATGGCTGGACCCTGATCATGTTGGGCCTGGCGGGTGGACTTTTCGGGCTATTGTTGTTCTTGGAACGCCGCCAGACATTCCCTCTACTCCACCCGGAACTCTGGCAACGTCGAGCTTTTTGCCTGGCCGCGGCCGGGGCCTGCTTAGCACCTGCCGCAGTGCTGGGGATTTTTTTTCTCCTCCCGTTTTTCTTCGAACAGATTTACCATTATGCACCCGATCAGACCGGATTCCTGTTGGCGGTCATGAGTGTGACCAGTGGGAGCGTGGCCCCTCTGGGCGGCCGCCTAGCCGACCGCCTAGGCAGCTTGGCCGTCCTGCGAACCTCATCAGCGCTGATTCTAACCGGCTTAGGTTCATTTCTTTTCACCGGTCCGGGCAGTTCCGCTATCGGCTTGGCGGTCCGTCTGGCTCTTATCGGAATAGGATTCGGGCTCTTCCATGCTCCCAACCTGAATGAGGTTTTGCGGGGAGTCCCACCGGCTCTGGTCGGCCTGGCGGCCAGCACCATCACGGTTCTAAAGAATATCGGCACCCTCTTTGGGATCACCCTAACCGTAACCGTCTTTGCCTGGGGTCATCAACATCAGACTTGCCTGACCCCCGGGGTCTGCCTGGAATTAAGCTATTTTCACCTGGCCTTTGCGGTCATGGCCCTACTGGGAGTCATAAATCTAGTCAGCAACTTGATTACCTGGAAGACCTGAAGGCCTAAAACTTATCACTCGGAGCCTTCAACCGGTTAATTTGACTTTTCAGGGCAGTGACATAGGCTCAAATTTCCAGCGATAATCAACATCCTGGCTTAAAATCAACCCTTTTCCCCTTTACAGGCGGCAAGTCAGTGCCTTATAATAGACCCCTAAAATCGGGAATCTTTAGCTAACTGGAAGGAGGCGACATGCCCCGCTGGACTATTGGTGTTATTTCCCTTCTGGCTGTTATATTCACCATCAGCGGGCTCTGGGCACAATCGGGCGTGCCGGTGTCCGCCAAGTCCTTTGTGATCATGGATGCTGATACCGGAAGAGTCTTGTTAAGCCGCAATTCTGACCTGTTACACCCGCCGGCCAGTACTCTTAAGGTGGCCACGGCCTTGATTGCACTCAATACTTTAGATTTAAATGACTCGGTAAGGGTGAGCCGCTATGCCGCCTCGGCACCTCCTTCCAAAGTTTATCTCCGGGCCGGAAAAACTTATTCCGTAAAGGATATCCTTTATGGCGTTTTACTTGGCTCCGGCAATGATGCGGCCCGGGCTATTGCCGAGAAAATCTGCGGTAGCGAAAGCCGGTTTGGCAAATATATGACCAAGCGGGTCCGGATATGGGGCGCTTACCGGAGCAATTTTAAAAATGCCTCCGGACTGCCGGCCGCTGACCAGTATTCAACGGCCCGGGACATGGCCTTGATTATGCGGCGGGCTATGCTCAATCCCACTTTTGCTCAGATCTTGAGCACTAAAAGTTATAAAATCGAAGGCGGATCGAAGATTTACAATCATGACCGCTTTCTCTTTACCATCCCCTATGCCATGGGTGGCAAGACCGGCTTTACCAGAGCCTCCCAACATACCTATGTCGGGATGTTCGAAAATCGGGGCCGGCATATCATTATCTCGGTCATGGGTAGTAAGACTAAACAAAAGTGGGCAGACCGCCGGGTGCTGATTGAAAAAGGTTTTGAACTCTGCGGCACCCCTATAGCCCAATTAGCCGCGGTAGAGGAGCAATTGCGCCATCCGCGGTTGGGTCATGCCCATAAATTGCCAAAATCTCGGTCAAAGAAAAGATATGTCAGCCGCAAGCACCGCAAAAAAAGGGCGAAAAGGGTGGCTTGCCGCCATCATCGCCAAGGGAATTCGGCGACAAAAGCTTCAATGGTGTATAGAAAGAGTGAAAAGAAAGTTAGGAACCGATCTTCTAAGTCTAAGCACCGATCCCGCCTCAAAAAACGAAAACAAAGGTCCCCCCAGGACCGTAAGGTTAAGGTGCAGATCAGGGTGGCAAAAGAACGTTAAACCAGATGGCCGGACTTTTTAAAAAAATCAGAAATCGCCCTACGGGCCAGCGGTATGTAATTTCGACTATTCGCAAAAGCGCCGACCTGTTTGAAACCGCGGTATTTGCCGCTAATCTTCTCTACATCCCTCGCAGCTTGAAGCACCCGGAGTTGATCATTCATTCAGATAATCTCAAGGATGCTTGCCGGACGCATGAAGGCCTGGCCCAGCGTCTGTCGGTGGAAATTCCGGCGCGCATATTCCAGAACTATACCTGAGTCGGGGGCAAAACAGCCCTGCTGTTCCAGTTAATATTCTTTGCTAGTGCAAACAGCAAACCGGAAGTTGGAAGTTAAAACCATTATTAAAGGACGGTTGGCTCTGACACTCCCAAAACTGCCAGGCGGGCCCGATTAGCCTCATTAAGCATGGCTTCCCGGTTGAAGATCAAGGTCTTGCCGGCCTCCACCGCCAACACCGCGGCCTTGACTTCAATCATCACCTTGATGGTCTCCAGGCCTACTGCCGGCACATCAAAACGCAAATCCTGCCCTGGTTTACTCACCTTGACCACCACTGCCTTTTCTCCGGCCAGGCGGCCGCCGCGGCGGATGGTTTCATCAGTTCCTTCGATAGCTTCCAGGGCCAGAACTGCCTGACGGCGGACGACTACACACTGGCCGATATCCAACCTACCGATTTCTTTGGCAATATTGAAGCCATAGTCAACATCCTGCAATTCTTCCGGAGTGGGTTTACGGCGGCTGAGCAGCCCCGCCGGGGCCAGAAGTTCATCCAAAAACAGGGTGGAAGGAACGATGGTAATCCCGGCGCCTTCCAGTTCTTCGGCAACGGCCCGGAGAATGCCGTCATCCCGGACTCGTCCGACCCGACGGATTAGATTAATCGCCCGCCAGTCAGGTCGCAAATGAGTATACAGGCGGCCTTTTCTGATGCCGCCGGCCATTACCGCTTGGCTGACGCCAGCCATCTGGAAGCAGCGAATGATCCGCCCTAGTTGACCCACGTAAACCCACTCCAGCTGGCTGACCAGGTCTGCCAGGGCCGGGTCGGTCTCTCCGTAATGGCCCACCGCTATTACCTCCAGCCCCTTTTGCTGGGCGACCTGGGCGAAGAGGAGGGGAAATTGACTGCTACCCGCGATGAGACCGATTTTCTCGGACATCTACTGGGGCTAAACCTCGTTCCGAGGTTTCAATAAAGCAGAGCAGATTTTGGATTTCAGGCAAGTCAGGAAGTTCTTGCCGCACCCGGGCCATGGCCTCCTTCATATTCAGTTCCGAGAGAAACAACAAGTTATAAGCGGTTTTCAGGACCTCTAGGAAAGCGCTGTCATAGCCAGCCCGTTTCAGGCCGACCAGATTCAGGCCGACCAGTTTCGCCCGGTTGCCCACCGCCATACAATAAGGGGGGACATCCCGGGCCACCGCTGAACAGCCACCGATAAAGGCATGCGCGCCGATCTTGCAGAACTGGTGGACAGCTGATAAACCACCCAGGATGGCATGATCCTCAACCGTAATATGACCCGCCAGGGTGGCGGCGTTGGACATGATGACGCCATTGCCGACCTGACAATCATGGGCGACATGAGTATAGGCCATCAAAAGATTGCCGTTGCCGATCCTGGTTACCCCACCCCCATTAGCAGTGCCGCGGTGCAGGGTGGTAAACTCCCGGATAACGTTATCATCGCCGATCAGCAGACTGGACTCCTCTCCTCGGAACTTCAGATCCTGGGGTATCTCACCGATGGAGGCAAACTGATAGATGCACACCCGAGCGCCAATGGTGGTGAAGTCCTTGATTACCACATGAGGGCCGATCTGGGTATCAGCTCCGATGATGACCCGGCCAGCAATGATACTATAGGGCCCTACCGTAACGCTGTCAGCCAGTTCGGCTTTACTATCGACCAGGGCGGTGGGATGAATATGCGGCATCAGCTCAGCTACCCTCAGATTGACCCAGGGCGGCCATAAACTCCCCTTCAGCCACTAAAGTCTCGTTTACAAAGGCCTTACCCTGCATTTTCCAGATCCTTTTGCCCCCCCGCAGTGTCTCCAGCTCCATAATGAGTTGATCGCCAGGAACTACCGGTTTTCGAAAACGGACCTTGTCCATGCCCATAAAATAATATAGCTGGTTGTTGCGATGAGCCTGAGTGGACATATAAGCCAGCACTCCTCCCACCTGGGCCATGGCTTCGATAATCAGCACCCCCGGCATGACTGGACGCCCGGGGAAATGGCCCTGGAAAAAAGGCTCGTTAAGAGTGACATTCTTCAGACCGACGATCTTTTTCCCAGGGATTATGGAAACAATCCGATCCACCAATAAAAAGGGATATCGATGAGGCAAGTAGCCCATTATTTCTTCTATCGCTATCGAATCGGGCACAGTCATGAGTGGGACTCCGGGGGCGTAGCGTTTTCCAAGGCCTCAATTTTTTTCTCTAATTCTTTAATGGTCTTGTGGAGCTGGGGGAGACGGGCCATAATCCCCATGATGCGAAGGAATTCGGCATGCGGGCGAGCCGGGGAGCCGGTTACTGTCTGCCCCGCCGGGATGGAATGGGTAACCCCGGATTGGGCCCCGATCCGGACCCGATCGCCGATCTCGATATGGCCCACCAGGCCTACCTGCCCCGCCAACTGAACGTTTTTGCCGATGCGGGTCGAACCAGAAATCCCCACCTGGGCCACCACGATGGTATTTTCTCCGATCACCACATTATGGGCCACCTGGACCAGATTATCGATCTTCACCCCCCGACAGATGCGGGTTTCTCCCAGGGCGCCGCGATCTATGGTACAGTTGGCGCCGATCTCCACATCGTCTTCAATGATCACCGTGCCCAGTTGTGGAATTTTGACCAACGCTTCGCCGTCCGGGGCAAAGCCGAAGCCATCGGAGCCGATTACTGTACCACTATGCACGATGACCCGTTGTCCCAAACTACAACCTTCAAGAATGGTGACATTGGGGTAGATCAAGGTATCAGCTCCAATATTGACCCGGTCGGCCACCACGGCGCCGGGCATCAGGGTGACCCGATTCCCCAAGGAGACCTGGTTTCCCACCCAAACCAGCGGCGCAATGGAAACCTCCTGACCTAAAATTAGCTCTTGACCTAAATGAGCCTGGTTGCTAATGCCGGGCCAGCGCCGGAGCGGAGGCGCAAATATTGCCGCAATCTTGGCATAAGCCAGATATGGATCAGCTGTGATAATTAAGGGGCGCGGCAGATGGCCCCATTGGGGAGAGACCACAAAGGCGCCTGCCTTACTCTGGTCTGCCCGTCGTCCGTAGCGGTCCTTAGTTATGAAGGTAATCTCATCTGGACCGGCCCGGTCTAAAGAGGCGATGCCGCGCAGCCGCAACTCCGGTGGTCCCTGACATTCACCACCCACCAGTTGGGCCAATTCCCCCAGTGTTCTTTCCATTGCCCGCCTTAGCGACCAAAAGCGCTGCGCACCTTATCGGTGATATCTATCGCCGTATCGCAGAAGAGCACCCCCCCGCGTTTGTCAATAATCAAGCTATAGCCGTCCTCCCGGGCCACCTGGTTGATCACCCGCTCGAATTTTTCAAATAACGGTTTGAGTTCCCGGTCACGGACTTTGGCGAACTCTTGTTCTGAGGCCCCCCATTGCCGTCGGAATTCCTCGCCCTTGCGGGATAATTCCTCTTCCTTGCGACGACGGGCTTCATCTTTCATGATCGCCTTCTGTCTTTCATAGTCTTCGAGCATCCGGCGGAGAGCGCCCTGGCGGCGTTCCAGGTTGCGACTCAACTCCTCGTTCTTGCGTTTCAGGATTTGTTGAACCCGTCTGCCTTCCGCGGAGTTAAATACTACGTCTCCGGAGTCAACCACCCCAATTTTCAATGGGGCTGCCTCGGTCATAGAGGACAGCCATAACACGGCCACCAGAGCCATCACTAGGCGTGTTGCTTTACTAAACATTAATTCCCTCCTATGATGAATGTCTCCTTTTAGGAATTGTATGGACGAATTTCTGTAATCGATGATATGACCCTTCTCAGACAAAATCGGTCCGGGGCTTCACCTGACCAACGCAAAATCAAGCTCCGCAAGCGGGCGTTATCAAAACACTCCGCCCACCGAGAATTCCCAGTTGCTGTGGCTTTCCCACGGTTTGGGACGGATATTATAACCCCACTCCACCCGCAGTGGCCCCATGGGCGAATACCAGCGGATGCCGGTGCCGACGCTGGTCCGCATGCTGCTGAAGTATTCGACATTGTTGGCATAAACATTGCCGGCATCAAAAAATACCAGGCCGATCAGACCCAATTTCTTGTACAACGGGAAGCGATACTCCGTGTTGAATTGGACGAACTTTTCGCCGCCAATCCGCTCATTGGTAATGGGATCCCGGGGGCTAATCTCAGCATATTTGAAGCCGCGGATGGTGTCAATGCCACCCAGATAAAACTTTTCGTAACTGGGCAATTTTCCCCAGGGGTTTCTCTGCAAATACCCTATGCGGCCATGGATTAATCCCACCGTATTCCAGAATAGCGGGAAATACCACCCTGATTCCCCTACGTAACGGGTATACGCGACATCACCGCCGAGCCCGGCCAATTCAATTGAAATGCTGTTATCCGATCCCCTCGTGGTATTGAACAGGGCATCGCGGGAATCCCTCCGAAAAGTCATGCTGACCGCACTGGTATTATGGATCGTGGCTGCTTCTAGGAGTACCTGGGAGGCATAAGGGTCCAGATCTCGGAGATTGACATTTTCATACCGGTACATCCCATAGAGGCGGGTGTACTCCCAGCGCATGGGGTGACTCAGTTGAATATTACCACCCTTACTTTTCCGGATATATTCATCGTATTCCCGTTCCCAGTTATAGGCATCCAGTCCCAAGCTTAAAGGTCGGTCCAGCAGATAAGGTTCCTCAAAACTCAGTCGGAAACGGTGAGAAATAGCACCCAATAAGCCCTGGGCTTTGAGTTTTTGGCCCCGGCCAAAGAGATTGGCCTGAGAGATCTCAATCATACCAACTACCCGGTCCTGAGTGCTATAGCCCGCGCCAATCCCAAAAGTCCCAGTAGGCCGTTCCTTTATCGCGATCTTCAGGTTCATTTTATCAGCACTGCTACCCGGGCTAGTACTGAAATTAACATCCTCAAAAAATTCCAGGCGGCGCAGATTCTGGATGCTACGCTTGATATTGGTGGCAGAAAAAAGTTCCTGCTCATAGACCCGTAATTCGCGTCGGATGACTTTATCCCGGGTTCTGGTATTACCAGAGATCTCGATACGCTCAAAATAAATCTTTTCTCCTTTATGGATATCAAAAATGACGTCTACCGTAAGGTCAAGGTCGTTCTCTTTTAATAAGGGGGCAATATTAGCATTAGCATAGCCATGGTCAGCATAAAAATCCCCTAGATTAGTAAGATCTGTTTGAATAACTTCTCGGCTATAAATATCCTCTTTGGTAATAGAAAGTAATTCCTTTAATTTTTCCGGCGGTTCCAAAAGATCACCCTGAAAATCAACCTGCCCTACTTTATATTGCGCCCCTTCTTCAATGGGAATGGTGATGTTAATCTTGTTCCGTTGAATATCAATCCTTGGTTCACCTACCCGGGCCTTAATATAGCCGTGATTGTAGTAAAAAGCCGCAATTTTTTCCGCATCCCGTTCCAGGGTATCCCGATTTAAAATTCCGGCTCCGGTAATAAAGGTGAGCAGACTCTTTTCTTTGGTCTCCATCAACTTTCTAAGCTTTTTGTCTTTAAAGGCCCGATTGCCCTCAAAGCTGATCTCATCAATATATAATTTCGGTCCCTCCTCAATCTCCAGGACCAGATTGACTTCTTCTTTGCTGATGGGTTCCAGCCGGTATTTGACCTGAGCCTCGTAATAGCCTTTTTCGCGATATATGCCTTTGACTTTATCGATGTTTTCCAGGATCGCGGCATCCGACGCTACGGAATAAAGCTTGATGTCCAGGGCTTCCATAATCTTTTTATCTTTGATCTTACGATTGCCTTCGATAAAAATCTCCCGAATAGCCGGCTTTTCATCTACCACAAAAGTTACTATCTGACCCTCGGGGCTGTCGGAAACATCGATTTTGACGTCGGTAAAGTAACCCAACTTGTAAACTGCCTTTAGATCGTCCCGAAGTTTGGCCGGAGAAATCAGATCACCCTCACGGGATTGAATGATAGCCAGGATGGCGTCTTTTTCTACCCGACGGTTACCCTTAACTTCGATGCGAAAGATGCGCTCTTGTCCGAGAATCTTAAAACTGGCTTCCTGAGCCAGCTTAGTACTCAACTGATCAAGCGTGCCTAAACCGACACTCTCGGCGGTTAAGGTAGCAGGGGTGATTTTGCCGGTAAGATCGGTGAGCTGAGCTTTAAGGGCCAGAGTCGGCCCGATTTTGATCATGGACCCACTGATAACCAGATCGGCCCCTAATTTTCGGCCAAGTTCCACCGCTCGGGCATTGGTCAGCGGTTCCCTTAACTGTGCCAGTTCTCGGTTCAAATCCTCGGAGGACACCAGATTGAAACCCTCTTTAAGTAGATAATCCTGAATGGTTGCCTGAATTTTTCCCCCCAGATGTTCCAGCGGTTCTTTGCTCATGACGCTAAAGGGAAAAACTGCTACTTTTTTGAAGACCAATTCCTGAGCGGCGCTGGTCCCAGCCAGGTAGACCAGCCCGAAGAGCACCAGGATCGATGACCATAGTCTGTTCCCCACCCTTATTCTCCTCCGCTCCCAGGCTGGCGCAGGAACACGGCTTTACCATCAATCAGGGTGATATGCCGGTTCAAACGCTTAGCCAGGCCCAGATTGTGAGTTACGATGACAGTGGTTACCCCTTTTTCTCGGTTCAAGTTGAGCAGCAGTTCATGGACCTGCTCCCCGATACGAGGATCAAGATTACCGGTGGGTTCATCGGCCAGGAGCACCTCAGGTTCCAGGACCAAGGCCCGGGCCACTGCTACCCGTTGTTGTTCACCCCCGGACAGGGCACCGATGCGGTGATGCAGCCGTTCTTTCAGCCCGACCTGGACCAGTATGGCTTCTGCCCGGTCCTGGGCCTCGGAACGGGGCCGACGGGCAATCAGCACAGGCAACATGACATTTTCCAGGGCATTAAATTCAGGCAGCAGGTGATGGAACTGGAACACAAACCCCACTCTACGATTGCGAAACTCAGCAAGTTGCTGGTCGTCCAGGTTAAAAATTTCCTCCCCTTCCCACAACACCTGTCCGGCGGTAGGACGATCCAAGGTCCCCAGAATATGGAGCAAGGTTGATTTGCCTACCCCGGAGGCCCCGACAATGGCCAGGCTGTCGCCCCGCGCGATGTCCAGATCGATGCCTCTTAGCACCTCCACCCGATTGCCGTTGGCCATATAGGTCTTGACCAACTTACGTATCTGGATCATCAGTTAAATTTCCAGTCCCAGGTGTCACTCATAACGGATGGCTTCCACCGGATCCAGGCGCGAGGCTTGCCAGGACGGGTAGAGAGTAGCTAAAAAACTGATGAGCAGGGCCGCGCCGGTAATCCAGGCCACATCCCAGCCCTGCAGTTTCACCGGCAAGGTTGAAATATAATAAACGTCGCTGGGCAGCTTGATAAATTCATAACGCCGCAGCAGGGCGCAGAGCCCAAAACCCAAAATCAGCCCTAAAACAGTGCCGACCACCCCGATAATCAGTCCTTCCAGCATAAAAATCCGCATGATGCTCTGTTTGGTGGCCCCCATAGATTTAAGGATGGCAATATCCTTGGTCTTTTCCATAACGATCATGATCAGGGTGCTGGCAATGTTGAAGGCGGCCACCAGGACAATTAACGTCAGAATGATGAACATGGCGATCTTTTCCAGCTTCAGGGCGGAAAACAGGCTTCGGTTGGTCTGCATCCAATCCCGGGTAAAATAGGGCGGTCCCAACTTTGCTTGAATGAGTGCGGCCAGCTTTCCGGCATTGTAAATATCCCCCACCCGGATCTCGATACCAGTCACTTGGTCACTCATTCCCAGGAATTCCTGCACGGCGGGGATGCTGGCATAGGCCAGGGTAGAATCGAATTCGAACATGCCGGAATGAAAGATCGCCCCTACCCGGAATCTTTTTGCCCGCGGCACCCTTCCCATGGGAGTCAGGGTCCCCAGCGGCGAGATAATCTTAAGTGGGGTACCTACCGAAACCCCAAGGTTCTGGGCCAACTGATTGCCGAGAGCAATGACGGGTAGATCGCCGGCGGCAGCAATGGCCAAGGTCTGAAAATTCCCTTCCTGCACCTCCAAAGTCTGCGGTCCCCCCCGGCCGATCAGCTCCAGAGATATCCCGCGCAGGATGCCCCCGGAAATATTCCTCGGTCCGGAAAACATCACCTGAGTGTAAATAAACGGCTGGGCCGAGACCACTCCGGGGATAGACTGGACCTGGCTTGCGACCCGGTCATAATCAATGATGCTGGAACCTTGCTGCAGGAGGATGATATGAGGATTAACGCTGAGGATCTTCTTTTTCAGGTCATGATCAAAGCCGGTCATCACCCCGATGACCACGATCAGGGCCATGACCCCCACCATTACCCCGGCAATCGAGATAAAGGTGATCAGGGAAATAAAGGTCTGCTTGCGTTTGGCCTTTAAGTAACGCAGAGCCACGAAGCGTTCAAAAAACATTGCTGCGGTTACCCCTCTGGGCGGAGTAAAGGGAAGAGAATCACTTCCCGGATCGAAGCCGAGTTGGTCAACAACATTACCAACCGGTCAATGCCGACCCCCTCCCCGGCTGCCGGGGGCATGCCATATTCCAGGGCCCGGAGAAAGTCCTCATCCATATAATGGGCCTCTTCGTTGCCCGCTTCCCGGGCCGCCACCTGTTTCAGAAAGCGCTGGCGCTGATCCTCCGGGTCATTTAGCTCCGAAAAGCCATTGGCCATTTCCCGCCCGGCAATAAACAGCTCAAAGCGGTCGGCCACTTCGGGATCGGTTTCATTGCGCCGCGACAGAGGAGAAATTTCAATCGGATATCCCACAATAAAAGTAGGCTGGAGGAGCCGGCCCTCCACTTTCAGGTCGAACAGTTTGGCCAGCGCCCGGCCATAGCCCTCACCGGGACGCAGCACCACCCCATGCTCCTGGGCCAGGGCGATCAGGGCCTGCTTATCCTGCACCACTGCCGCCGGGATGCCCCCCACCTCGGTCAGCGATTGCCGCAGGTCGAGACGCCGCCAGGGAGGGGTAAGATCAATCTGATCACCCTGATAATCAAAGGTTAAAGCGCCCAGCACCGCCTGGGCCACGGCGCTGATCATGGTCTCGGTCAGGGCCATCAGGTCTTCATAAGTGGCGTAGGCCTGATAAAATTCCAGCATGGTAAATTCGGGATTGTGCTGGGTGGAGATGCCTTCATTGCGAAAATTGCGATTGATTTCATAGACCCGATCAATTCCCCCCACCAGCAGACGCTTGAGGTAGAGCTCCGGGGCGATCCGTAAGAACAAGGGCAGGTCCAAGACATTATGGTAGGTCTGAAAGGGCCGGGCCGTGGCCCCCCCCGGGATGGGCTGCATCATCGGGGTCTCTACTTCCAGAAAGCCCCGTTCCTCCAGAAATTCCCGCAACTGCCGGATTATCGCCGACCGTTTGCGGAAGATTTCCTTGACCGCGGGATTAACCATCAGGTCCAAATAGCGCTGCCGGTAGCGCAGCTCGACATCGCCCAGTCCATGATATTTTTCCGGCAAGGGCCGGATGGCCTTGGTAAGCAGGGTGAAGTTTTGCACCGAGAGCGTCAGTTCCTGGGTGCGGGTGCGAAACAGCCGCCCTTCCAATCCCAGGATATCCCCCAGATCCAGACGCTTGAACAGGGAATAAGCTTCAGCCCCCACGACGTCGCGTTGGACATAAGCCTGCAGACGTCCGGTGTTATCCTGAAAGTGGCAGAAACTGGCCTTGCCGAACTGCCGCATCAGGATCAGCCGACCGGCCATTTTAAAGGTCTGGTTCAGGTGAGCCAGCTCGTCATCTCCCAGGTGACCATACTGGGCAATGATATCAGTAGTGCGTTGGGTCGGTCTGAAGGTATTGGCATATGGTTCTATTCCCGCCGCCCGCAATTCCGCCAGCTTTAGGCGGCGCTGGTGGATAAGTTTGGATTCTTCCTTCATTAATGTTCCCGGCAGCTGCCTGGCAACTCCTCCTCCCGAGTTATCTATTCAAACCCCGGCTGCAGCCCGCCTACCAGAACCCTGGCGTGGAGGCGACCATAACCGAATTAACCACCGTTTCCCTAGCATCGGCCTTCCGGGGCTAAGTAGCCAGTTTACTTTTGGGATTGGTTTTAACTTCACAAATTTAGAATATCATCCCCATATAGTCAAGTGCAAAGTCTGAAGCCCATTTATGTTAACAGGCGAACTATTTCCCTCTAGCCAATCAGATCAGTATGCTTCGTCAGCATTATCATCCCAAGTTATAGGATTCTGCTTCTGTTTGTCTGAACCTTTAGGTTGACGCTGGGCCTTTTTAAAGAGCAAATCGGTAATACTGAGAATTTGCAGCCGGGGGTACTGGTGTCCGGGGAAGTACTCCGGCTCATAAAATCCGGCGGCCGCGGCTTCCCCTAGCATCGGCTTGGTCGGTTCCTTTAAGGTAATAAAGACCCCGATAGCCGCTTTTTCACGCTCCATTACTCCTTTTAAATCACGTAACTGGCTGACCGTGACATTGCCGCTTTTTACCTGGACCACTATTTTTTTGGCCTGGCCGCTGTTATCGTCGAAAAAATAGATAATGCCATCGATGCCGGTGTCGGCGCCTTTGCGTTTATCCTGGGCCGGCCGCGCCTCCACCAGGCCCAGGGCCCACCACTCAAACTGATGGCGGTTGAGAGTCGCCAAGGCCTCGGCGCTGGGGTAATCTTCCGGCGCGCCGATTTCTTCGTAAGGACTTAGCTCGGGGCCAAAGGTATCCTGCAACCTTTTCTTGATCAGCGTAATGGCCAGATGAGTAATATCAATGCCGATCCAGTG
>JAFDGA010000020.1 GCA_019309545.1 Deltaproteobacteria bacterium | reverse complement strand
GGCTACATGCAACAGGGTCAAAAAAACCTGGAAGATCGCATCAAATATTCTGATGCCGTGCTTTGTCCGTTAAGTTGCAATAGCCACACCGCCCGCCGCTGTGTGCGCAAACTGTGTCGCAAATATAACAAACCATTTTATACGCTTCCCGGCTCCAGTCTGGAAAGCGTCTCCCAGGCGTTAGCGAAGATTGCTGACCAAGGAAATAATTCTAACCATCAATAATCCTGGGGATTATTGGTCAGAAAGGTGAAGCCCATGTCTAAAGCTTTAAAGCTCCACTTACAGGTAACAGACGGGCACTTAAGATTGTTGCCCAAGGGCAAACTCAATAATTTAGATGTTGATCTGCTGCTGGGGGCGGCCCGTTCCGGCTTGGGGTTTTTTCCGGTAATTATTATTGATTTAGAAGAGGTGGGAAAAGTGGACGATTATAATCTCGACCTCTTGGAGAAGGGCTTGGCGCAAATCATCAGAGAGAGAAAGTTTGCCCTATCTGCTGAGCGTCCTCAATTACGCTGGACGGTGCATAAATTACCACTTCCCGAATCGGAGTGCGCGTGCGGGGGCAATTGTCAGAATTGTCCGTGTCAGCATCATAAGCCTGCCGAAATCGTCAACCAAAAAAATGTAAAACCCGGCCGAGGTCGGGAGTGATGGTTATCCTTGATAAAATTAGGAGAGATGGTTCTGACCTCTCATAACGGTGAAAAAAAAGCTTGAAAAGATTAATCATCGGGGTCGATATAATTGGTTCTGTATCGCAGTTGCATTTAAAATGCAACTGATATGCAATTAGTCGGCGAAGTTGGGTTAATTACGCAAGTCTTGGCCACCGGCACCCATTTGGAGGAATTTGATCGCCATTGGATCAAGCCGGATAGCGAACTCAAGGTCTTGCAACGCCTGGAGAGAGACCCATTCCCGCTCCTGGTTCGGGTAGGCGAACGCGAGCATCTCCTGGGATGCCATCTGACTACCAAGGCTTACGTGGAATATCTGCAAGATTAATAGGTCTATCCCCGGCTTGCAATCCCGGGGACAGATCTAACAGTCGCAGGGGGATGAGTATGCCCGTATACCACTACCAATGCACGAATTGTCAGGTTACGGAAACCCGCATTGCTGGGGTTGATGACCATTTGGCCATATGTGCGCGTTGCCGGCATCTGATGATTCGTCTGGACCATGATCTGTTTGGGCCTTATTTTGACAAGCTTACGGTTCGGGCCAAGCCCGTCAAGGTGTCTGATACAAAGTTGCTTTCAAATAAGTAATATAAAAAACTGCTCCGAAAATATTACAGGGGGCAGTCATGGGGAAGAATACCAAGAGCTTTCCTCATTTTTCCAAAGAGGATATTCTGGAGAGGATCAAGGCCAGGGTGGGGTTTTGGCGGGTGCAAAAATGGCTGGTTGTTTTTAACGCCTTGGTAGACCCGCGGCCGGCAGCAGAAATTGCCTTGCATACGGGCCTGGCCAAGCAAACCGTCCATAATCTGATTTCCCAATATAATCGCCAGGGACCGGTACCAGTGGAAGGGCCGGGGAAGGGCGGACGCCGACGTAGCTATCTGATACCGAGTTGCGATCTACCAAGTAATAATAAAATAAGGGAAATTGGTCATCGACCGGAGTTTTTCGGGATTGCCAGCGAGACTGTTTAAGCCCTGGCAAAGGTTATCCTCCACCTCAGCAAGGCTTCCTAACGCCTTATTGGCAAAATGTTTCTCCCGCAGCTCTTCCCAGATATGTTCGGCCGGTTTTAACTCTGGGCTGCGGGGTGGGAGTTTGATTAGCCTGATGTTTTGCGGCACCGGCAGTTTCTGGGAAACGTGCCAACCCGCTTGATCTACCAGCATCAGGATAAAATAGTCCCGAACATCTTGGGAAACCTGCCTTAGGAAGATATCCATCATCTCCGTATTCGCCCTGGGCAGGATTAATGAGGTCATCCTCCCCAGGGCGGGACAGACGGCGGTGAAAACATAAAGATAAGTTCTCACGATCTGCCTGGGAGCTTGCGGCCTGGTCCCCAGGGGCGACCAGGCTCGTCGGGTATCACTGATGCGGCCAAAGCGCCCCTCGTCTTGAGCGAAGAGTAAAACCGGCCGGTGATCTTCAAGGTCCAGGTCAGCCAGTTTCTCCGCCCTTATTGCTCTGCCGGATCAGCATTCACATGAAACGGCCGCGGCAACACTTTCCGCCAGCCATGTCGTTTCAGTAACCTATATACCGTGGTTTTATGAACTTTATGCCCTACCCGTCTTTCCAGCGTTTCCTTGATGTCGGCAACCGTCGCCACCTGGCCGGTAAGAGCTTGCTGCCGGAAGGATTCCAACAGCGCCACCTCCTCGTTCCAACTCATACCCAGTTGCGATCAAAGAGTTAAAATGCCCCTCACCCTCGCCCTCTCCCCCGCCAGCGGGGGAGAGGGGATAAAGGATAAAATTACTCATTTGAAAGTAATCGGTATTATCCCTACCTTTATGCCCGTCAGTTGGGTTCCGGTGGTAGAATTCGGCCTGTTTGTCCTGGTCCTGCTCATTCGCCCCAATAGCTTATTTGGAGCAAAAAAGATGGGGATGAGGGCGAACCGGCTTCTGGTTGTCGGTGGTGATAATCTTCTTTTGGGGTTTGGCCATCCTGGTCCTCCAGGATGATACCCTGCGTTTGATGAGGTCCTCCCTGAAAATGGGACTGTACTAAAAAAGGGTAGAAAAAAAAGCCTATCTCCAATAGACTGAGTTTTGGCAAAAATACCAAAAACAAGATATACCGTGAAGGTGGAGATCAACGTTCCAGAGGTGGTGGGGCTTGCCAACGAGATCTGTCCGGCTCCCGAAAAGCTCTTTAAAGTGTTCTACTCAACAGTAAAACAACTCGGAGACTAACACATGAAAAGAAATAGAAAAAATCGGCTAAAGCCTATGGTTCTGATGGTGATGGTTCTTTGTTTGGTCTTTGCCTCTCCCCAACCAATGCTGGCGTTGTCCTCCGGTGACACCCTGGTCGTCACTGCCGTGCCCCTGGGTTCAGTAGTGGCCGTGGCCGCGGCCGGCTATCTGCTTTATAAGAATCGCCTTTCTGAACACGCTGGTGTCATGGGTCGCTTGGGGTATGAGGGCCCAGGGGAATTTTTCATAGGGGGCTTTTTCGGAGGTGCCTTTGTGCCTGATACCGATTGGAAATATCAAGTAGGCAGCCAAAATTACATTGCCCGGAATCTGACCATCGATCCAGGAGTCACGGGTGGCATCAAATTGGGATATTTTTTTGATAGTATTCCCTATTTGGGAGTGGAAGCAGAAGGCAGCATCGGCAACCATCCCCAACCCTCCCAGAGCGTGGCTTTGCATCCGCCACTGGCCGGGGCTACTGCTGGCCGGGTGTCCAGACAAACTATCCTGGCTTGGACCATGGCCTTTCACCTGGTGGGCCGTTATGGCTTTCTAAAGGACAAGGAACTGCCCTTCGGTCGCTTGCAACCATATGTGGGGCTGGGGCCGGGCCTAGTGATCCTTTATGGCGACGCTGATTCCGCCAAGAACTTCGCCTTGGAGTTGGAAGGCGGTCTGCGCTACATGTTCACTAAACATGTGGGCGGCTTTTTGGAATATAAATTCAGTAAGCAATGGAGTGTTGAATTAGAATCCCAACAACTCTTTTATAACAACACCGGCGTTACCGCCAACAAAGCAGTCTTTGACTTCGACCGACATCAGGTGGTGGTGGGCTTGGCATATCATTTTTAGCCAGCCATCCAAGGATGTTTCCGAAACTGTTTGTCAACCAATCATATGGGCCGGAGTCATGACCAGCGCTCCAGTGCTTCACGATCCGACTCCACTGCCAGCGACCGCCTTTCTTACGGCGATCTCAATTATAGCGATTCTCAAAAATTTTTTCTTAATATAAGGCAAAATTTTACTTGTTCTGATGTGAAGATTGTGATTTATCCGGGCTATAGCCAGGCTACCGAACATGCCCTATGCCGAAAACTGCTCCCGCGGGCCGAACCGGAGGGCGCGGCGCCCCCAGCCGCGCCTACCAGACGCCGCCTTCTCCGCCTCACGGCGATCCGAGCCTTATTTTTAGGCATCGGTCATGATCCGCTAGACATGCTCAAGGAGAAATTATTTTTGAGAAACGAAATTACCTTAAAAAAAGCCCGGGCATTCCTCTCCCGGGTTTAAAAAGTTATATGCCTCTTAGTTTAAAGGCTATCTGACCAACTTAGCCCCTCATTTTTTAGTCCCGGTGATTATCCGATGCAGGTGCAGCAGATTGCACTTAATGGTACTCTGAATATGTACTCCGCTTTCCCGCATAACCTTTAACACATCCAGGTCGGTGGTAAAGCCGATGCGGACGCAGAGCGGGGCTAAGAGATCTTCCACTCGACCTAAATACCAGCCATTCTCTGAGCGGGTATGGTTGACGGCAATGATCTGGCCGCCGGGACGCGTGACCCGCAAAATTTCCCGGCAGACCTGGTGCGGATCGGGAACCGTGGTGATGACATAGGAAGCCACTACTGCATCAAAATGATTATCAGGAAATTCCAACTGCGCTGCATCCATAACCATAAGATTGATCTCGGTGCCGTTTCTCAGGGCCGCAGCTCGTTTCTGGGCCTGCTCAATCATCCCCGGAGATATATCAATGCCCACCACCCGGGAATAAGGAGGATAGAGTTCCAGGCTGGAACCGGTGCCAATCCCGATTTCCAAAATTTTTTGGCCAGGCCGGGGTGAAAGATAACGAAAGGCTTTCCGCCGTCCTGGTTCCAGTAATTTGCCAAAGAAAAAATCATAAAAAGGAGAATAGAAAGAATAAAGGCGCTCCATATAACTTGAGCAGATCTGCGACTGCATAGATAGCTACCTCGCCTAAGAGAAAGATAGTAAATTCAGATGGGTAAAAGCATCGATGCCCTGGTTGGCAAAAAAACTTGAGTATTTTACCGTAAAACTTAACCGGATGTAAATAAATCTTTGCCAAAAAATAAATTTTTCTTTAAAAAATCGGCTTTCCCCAAAAATATTGATTTTAAAAAATTTAATCGAAGAGAGCTATATATAATCAATCGGTTATCTCCCATTTTTCCAATCTGTCGTAACGGAAACGCAATATAGTGGTCGGGGCACTAATTCCCAGATGACGTTCGCAGTCAGGATAAACATAATATCTCCAAGTTGTCGGCTTCCCAGGTTCATCAGAGTTGATTTTGATTTCATCCGGAGGGTCCAACCGCTCCCTCACCTCCTCCAGGCTCATGCCGACCCTTAGTTCTTGGGGGACTAGCGCGGCCACCGAATCGGCCTTTTCCTTGCGAACCTGACATTCCTCCTTGAGCCCGGCACAGCCACTAAAAACCCAAAAAACCACTACCAGCAAAGGAATAAATCTAGTCATAAGACCACCGTATCTTTATGATTATGCGGTTACCTTTACTATTTCCTTTTACCCTCCCGGGCATCATAATATATTCTTTCCTGCGATGTCCAGGAGGAAATCTATGAACTCGCTCGAGCCCGGTTAAATTGCTGGTAAAATCAGCAGCGCATCAGATATACTAAAATAAATTTGACTAGCGAAGCCACAATTGAGGATAATTTAAGGTGAATCAACCTGAGTCAGCCAAGCCGGTATTGGTCACCTGGGCCACGAGATATGTGGGGGGACGCCCGGTGCCGGCTACCATTCTGCGGGCGGCGATGATTTGGGTTCAGGCAGCGCCTCATTTGAGATCCTGCGCTATCTGGTGGACGGATTATGCCAGCGGTACTATCCTGGAATGTGGCTATCGCATCGTCCTAGAGGCCAACCCGGAAGAGGTCGGACAGCCTATTGTTAAAATCGGCGGGGCCACTGGGTGGTATTTCGGCAATTATTTATGGCAATTGCGAGACTGGGTGGCATGGGTTATCGGGGCGGTCGATGCCATCCCCACGAGTTGCGAGTCGGTGATGCACTACTTGAGCAACTTGCCCGCTTTTTGCCCCGCGGACTGGGAGGTATAGCCGACAGCCTTTATCTGTTCCACAAATGGATTTATCAGGGCATGGTCCACGCTCTGGCCCAGGCCACTGGCAAGCCCATAGTTAAAGGTCTGGAAATGATGACCGGAAAGAAAGATAAGATATTCAGTTGCGGTATTTTAAATTAAACGTGCTCGGATGTCCTGAACATGAAATGTCCCAAGTGTGGCAAGACCATTGACCCTGCTCAGCATGCCGACCTGACTTTTGATGGTCAGGTCTGGTGCTCGGACTGCCATCAGTATGACGAAGAATTGTTTCGGCACCGTGACTTTGCCGACATGGAAAGCTGGACCCAAAAAATCTGTGCGGCCTTTGGCTACGAACCGGTGCCTCTGCAGCAGAACTTGAAATCCCTTACCAATCCCAGAATTTATTGGCAGGATTCCACCTTTTTGTTAGCCGAGGCCGATCATCAGAAACGCTGTATCCTCCTCTACCCCCCTGGTTATCGCCTTCCCACTTTATGCCATGAACTGGCCCATATCTTCACCGGCCATGATCATACCGAAGAATGGGCCCGGACCTTTGCCAAACTGGTGGCCTGGGTCAAAACCCAACTTTGAGAAATCTCCGAATCGTCACTCAGAGCAATGAAAGGTTAATTTGATAGGAGAACGGGGGCCAACGGTCCCCCTACTATACTCTCAAGCTTACTTCTCAACCACTTTAGGGCTTATGGAAGTGGGTTTAACGGCCGAAAAGAAGGGAAGAAACCAACCACAAGAATTGCCCGGGATAATTCCAGCAGGAGCGCGATGTCGCCAATCCGGCCTCGCTTCTCTCGGTTATAGCGATTCTCGAAATTTTTCCTTAATAGAAGCAAATTTTTACTTGTCCTCTTGTGAAGATTGTCCTTTAACCGGCCTATGGCCAGCCTGCCGAACATGCCCCATGCCGAAAACTGCTCCCGAACCGGAGGGCGCGCGGCGCAAGCCGCGGCGACCAAACGCCGCCATCTTCGCCTCATGGCGATCCGAGCCCTATTTTTAGGCAGCGGTCATGATCCGCTAGCGGCTTTGTTCAGTATCACCCGTCAGACCTTAGCCAATTGGATTAAACGATTTCATGAACAGGGCCGCGATAGCTTAATCGGTGGCAGAAGCGACCCACCGGGTCCCCCCTACCGGAATTCAAGTACACCTGCCAAAAACCCAAATTACCCCAACCTTCCGGTTCGGGATTTTTAGCCGTTAACGATGTCCGAAGATGGGCAAATCGGTTAACGGTCGAGCATGATAGTTATGCCGTTCTGATTAAAGTAATCGCTCAACAGGACCCGACAATAACCACAGAAATGGGGGTTTTTCTGGTCTAATTTCTCCAGGCTGCCGGAAAACCGCATGATACAGTCTGGCTGCCGGCAATGTTTCAGGTTACAGGTATGTCCCAGTTCATGCAATCCGCTCTTGATGATCCGCGGCCAGAAAACCTGCGGAGGGGCCATCAGTCCATCTAACCCCTGGTTCAAGCGATATAAGGAGATTATCGCTCCGGTTCCCCCCACTTGCGCTTCTCCGAAGACGTAGGTCAAGATCGGGATGTATAGATCCACCCCTGTAACCCCCAGTATTTTGAACAGCCCCGGCTGCCGGTCTGTCAACAGGTATTCCAACAGTTGGGTGGAATTATATTGTTGACGGACGATATGATAGGTGTGAGTAGGGATCGGTCGGGCTTTCAATAATTGCACCGGCAAAGGCAGGAACTTGGGCAGCTCAGTCTTGAGATAACGCAAGAGCTTGGGATCAATTGGCCCCAAAGGGATGATTCCTATACTGGGAAGCGGCGGCATGTAGCAATCGCAGCTGTCAATGCAGGGTTTTTAACAGGGTTAACTTCAAGATTTCAGGCCGTATTTTCTGAGCTTGTGATACAGGGTGGTGCGATTGATCTTCAGAACCTGAGCGGTCCGGGAAATGTTGCCGCCTTCCGCCTCCAGGACCTGGGCGATGTGCTCCCGCTCCATTTCTTCCAGAGAAAGCCCAAGGGCCGCGGTCCGGTCACTCGGACCAAACAGAGGCAGGTCCGCCAGCTGAATCTGACGGCCTTTGCCGATCACCACTGCCCGCTCGATGGCGTTTTCTAATTCCCGCACATTGCCGGGCCAGTCGTAGTGCTGCATGGCCTCCAGGGCATCGGGATGGATGGAATCGATCTTTTTGTTGGTCTCGGCGGCATAATGCACCAGAAAGTGTTCGGCCAGCAGTTTAATATCGCCGCGGCGTTCCCGTAAAGGCGGCACCGGGATGTGGACCACGTTGAGGCGGTAGTACAGGTCCCGGCGGAAGGTGCCCTCCTGGATGGCAGCCAGCAGATCCTGGTGGGTGGCGGCAATTACCCGGAAGTCGCTGTGAATGGGAATCGTCCCCCCGACCCGGGTGAATTCATGGGTTTCCAGCACCCGAAGGAGGTCAATCTGCATTTTCATAGTGATATCGCCGACTTCATCCAGAAACAGCGTCCCCCCATGCGCCAGTTCCAGGCGGCCTTTTTTGGTAAACTTGGCATCAGTAAAGGCCCCTTTTTCGTGTCCGAACAACTCACTTTCCAGCAGTTGTTCGGTAAAGGCCCCGCAATTGACTGCGATAAACGGTGCAAAACCACGAGGGCTTTGGGCATGAATGGCCCGCGCCACCAACTCCTTGCCGGTGCCAGTTTCGCCGGTAATCAGCACCGTTGCATCTGATTGGGCCACGTCCATAATGGTCTCATAGAGTTTTTGCATGGGTTCGGATAGGCCCACCAATTCTTCAAAACGATCGATCTTGTCCACCCGCTCTTTGAGGACGATATTTTCCATGGTCATGGTTTGAATCTGCACCAGTTTCTCAATGGTCAGGCTAAGTTCCTCCAGGTCGAAAGGCTTGAGCAAATAGTCAAAGGCCCCCTTCTTCATAGCTTCGACCGCGTCTTCGATGGACCCGTAGGCCGTCATCATAATCACGGCGGTGTCAGGGTCTCGCTCTTTCAAATGTTGCAGCAGGGTGAGGCCGTCCATTTCCGGCATCTTGACGTCGATCAGCATGATATCATAGTGTTTGGCCTGGATTTTTTCCAAGGCCTGAGGACCGCTGTCAGCTGTTTCTACCTGGTAGCCGTCCCGTTGCAGCCACCCGGCCAGCGACTCTCGGATAATGAGCTCATCATCCACCACCAACAGGTTAAACTTTTTATGCGGAATCAACATCTTCGTCTGGCCTCCGAGCCGGCAGACGGATAGTAAAAGTGGTCCCCTGACCGACCACGCTATCAACTCTGATAGTGCCCTGATTTTCCTTGATTATGCCATAGACCACTGACAGGCCCAGTCCCGCGCCGCCGCCGCCTTTCTTGGTGGTGTAAAAGGGTTCAAAAATCTGGGAATAGTGTTCCTTGGGGATGCCGACTCCGGTATCTGAAATCCCAATGCGGACGGCTTTGGTTCCCAGGTTTCGGGTTCGGATGGATAGATCACCGCCATCGGGCATGGCATCCTGGGCATTCATGAACAGGTTGAGAAAGGCCTGTTTAAGTTGGGCCGGATCAGCCAACACCGGCAGCAGTGCAGGGTCATACCGGCGTTTGATTTTAATCCGCTGTAAACCGGCCTGATAGTCTAACAGTGACAGGGTTTCATCGATAATCTGGTTTACATTGACCAGTTTAAATTCGGGCCTGGTCTTGCGGGAAAAGGCCAGCAGGTTGGAGACGATCCGGCTGACCCGGGAGGTCTCGCTTTCCATCAGCCCTAAATAACGCTGGAATTCTTGCAATTCCTGTGGAGTGGCCAGGCCCTCCGCCAAGGTGCGCTGCAACAGTTTGATAAATGTCAGGATGCCGGTGAGCGGATTGTTGATTTCGTGCACCACGCTGGCCGATAGTTTCCCCAAGGAGGTCATCTTGTCGTCATGCAGCATCCGGGAGCGGGCCATGACTTCCTTGGTGATGTCTTGTGATAGTTCTACCACCCGGGTGGCCTGGCCGGTCTCATCAAACAGGGGATGGCAGACCACGTGATAATAGCGCTCCTGACCATGTTTGTCATAATGCACATGCGTACCTGCAGCTGGTTTGCCGGTGCGCAGGGCATCCTTAAGAGGACAGGGATGATCTGGGGTAGAACACGGTTGATCGACGTGATGGGAGATCTGGTAGCAAAATTTCCCTACCACTTCGCTCCGGGACAGCCCTGCCATCTCCAGATAGGACCGGTTAACCTCAATGATGTGGTAATCCCCATCAATCACCACCATATTATCCTGAATTCCGTTGAGGATGGTCTCCAAGAAGACTTTCCCGGCATTGGCTTCTTTGAACAATCGTCGGGCCTTTTCCTCCGATTCCTGCAGCTCTTCTTCCAGCCGTTTCTGGGGGGTGATGTCTTTAATGACTTCAATTACCCGTTTCCTGGTCCCGCCCTCGCGCGGAAACAACGGGGCCATGCTGATTTCATCAAATCTGACTTGCCCATCCGGTCCAAGATAACGATGAATTACCTGAGTCGTGGTACCCTTTTCCAATACTTCTTCTAAAGGACAGAAGAGACCGCGTTGGTGGCACGGAGCATCCAACTGACGCAGCACCTGGTAACAGGGCTGGCCCTGGACCAGACCCTCGGTGGTCTGGAAGCGGCGCAAAAAGGTGAGATTGACCCATTCCACCGAATAATCGGGATTGAGCACCAGCACCGGATCAGGCAAGTGATCAAATATGCGTTGAAACCGGTTGCGCTGGGTGGACAACCGAATCTCACTCTCAATCTTTTGGCGGAACTGGTCTTCGGCCAGCCGCAGGAGTTCATAGAAAAGCTGGGCTTCCACATGGTCAATTACCTGGGTGGTGGCCGGCTTGAGGCGGATCAGTTCTTCCCGCACCTGGGGATCACCGGTAAGTTCCATTACCAGATCCAGGTTTTGCTGTAACAATTCACGATAATTGAGAAAAGTCGAAAGGCCGAGATTCTGGGCTAGTGTCATCCCCGGAGCTTGGGGATTTCGATCGGCCACCCCTAAGATTTGAATCCGGTCCTGGCGATGGCGATCCCCGGTAATCAGCCGCAGAACTTCCGAGCCTCCCTTACCTGCGCCCACCAGCCCGACCTTCAAGGGCTCCGGGGTCTTGGGCGGCGCAAAACCTTTGGCGATCAGGTCCCAAAAATCATCCCAGGGATAAGGACGTTCGCCGGTCAGGACGGTAACCTGGGGCGGGCGTTGCCGCTCCAGGGCCTGAGACACCTCGGGCTGGCCCGCGGCATCAAAAATCAGATCCAGGCCTTCAATCTTAAGCAACTCAATGTATTTATTGGTAGTGAAGATACCATGCCGTTGGGCATACAACAGGCCAGGTGCCTCGGGGTTAACATCCGCCACTCCGACTACCTGGAGATACTGGTGGCTGTTCTGAGAGGGTACCAGGGCTTCTAATAGGGCCATACCCTGACGGCCGGCCCCGACAATGGCCACTTTATACTGGCTCTGTTTGGCTGTCATTTCCACGGCGACAAGATAAGGAAATTTTTAAAAGATTATATCACATCTAAAGTTAGATTAGTAGCCGCCAGCAAGCTTGCCTTGGAAAATTCCTGGCCAAACTGACGACTTAAAAATTGGAAAAAGCAGGAACCGGAATTTATCAGCTTAGCCGCCGGGAGAGACAACAGCCTTAATTTACTTTAGAAGGAAACATCAGAACCGGTGTCGGCATTGTTTTGTTGAGATAACCAAGGTTATTCAAGCCTTCCTTAATCGGTCAGAAATCTGGAATCAAAAATTGACATTTATTTTTTTCGGATTTATATTAAATTTTTGATCTTAATATGGATTGGAGCCCATTGTAATGCGAGAGCTTCCGAGTGAACCCCTGTGCCCTAATCCAGGGCTAGGGGAGCAGCTACATCAGGAGCGGGGAATCTCGGTTTTTGATTGTTACCAGTGTCGAAAGTGTACAGCGGGCTGTCCACTCACCTTTGCCATGGACTTCTACCCCCACGAAATTATCCGCTTGACCGCCCTGGGTCAGGAGGATTTGGTCCTGGAGTCTAATACTATCTGGGTCTGCGCCTCCTGCCAGACCTGTACCACCCGTTGTCCCAATGATATCGATATTGCCGGGGTGATGGATTATCTTAAAGAAAAAGCCATTTCCACGCATCGGTCTATTCCCCAAAAAGAGGTGGCGACTTTCCACCAGGTTTTCCTGGATGATGTCCGGCTTTCCGGAGGGCGCCTGCATGAGGCGTTATTATTGCGGATGTATACCAGCCGTAGTGGCGGAGCCATGGCCAAACTGGTAAACGGGACCTTCATGGGCGACCTGAAGATGGGCTTCGAGCTTTTCCGCAAAGGCCGACTGCGGTTGAAGCCACCGCAACGGGTGAGAGATATTGAGGAATTCATGGAACTATTTAAAAAAGCCAAGGTCTGGGGGTAATGAAGGTTTCTTATTATCCCGGATGTTCCCTGGAAAGCACCGCCCGTGACTATGCCGAATCAATTCAAGGCATAGCCCGCCGGTTGGACATCCAGTTGGAGGAAATCGACGATTGGAGCTGCTGTGGAGCTACTGCGGCACATAGTCTGAATGAGTTTCTATCCATAGCCCTGCCGACCCGTAACCTGCTGTTAGCCGAAGCCATCGGGCAGGATGTAGTAGTCCCCTGCGCCTTGTGTTTTAACCGGTTAAAGGCCGCCGAAAAAGTCCTGCTGGGGCCAGAGGCCGCTAAATTTGAATCGCGTTACCTAACTCATATGCCTCATATGAACCATCTGGAAACCGGTGCAGAGCCGGAAGCGGCGATCAATAGTAAAATCTACCAAGGTAAAGTTAAGATCTGGGATCTACTGGATTATTTTACTCAGGAAGCGGTCCTGGCCCGCATCCAAGAAAAGCTCAAGCGTCCCTTACAGGGTCTGAAGACGGTATGCTACTATGGTTGTTTGGTGGCTCGCCCGCCGCGGGTAACCGATAGCCAAAATTATGAAGATCCCACTAATATGGATCGACTGGTGGAATTGCTGGGGGCAAAGTCTTATCCCTGGTCCTATAAAACCGACTGCTGTGGGGCGGGATTGGCGGTCAGCCGACCAGACATCATCGATACTCTGGTGCAGCGGCTCTATGAGCGGGCCCTGGAGGCCGACGCCGAGTGTTTCGTGGTCTCTTGTCAGATGTGTCAGGCAAATCTGGACATGGTGCAAAGCCGGATTTCTCACAAATTTGGGAAACATTATTACCTGCCGGTCCTTTATTTTACCGAACTGATCGGCCTGGCGCTGGGCCATCCCGAGGTCCGCACCTGGCTGAAACGCCATTTTGTCAATCCCTTCCCCTTGCTGATGCGCAAAGGATTTCTGGAATAGGAGTTGTAGGTCAGCCGAATATATTTGGGGCCAATAATTATGGTATGGCAGGAACTCATAAGGCCCTAGAACTTAAGAACAATAGTGATCAGGACATCTTTACCTAATGGCAACTGAAGCAAACCCTAAGGTTGGGGCGGTGATGATCATCGGCGGCGGCATCGCCGGCATGCAGGCCGCGCTGGACACCGCCAATGCTGGCTATAAGGTCTATCTGGTGGAACAGGATATTTCGCTGGGGGGGGTCATGGCCCAGTTGGACAAGACCTTCCCCACCAATGATTGTTCCACCTGTATGCTCTCCCCCCGATTAATTGAGGTGGCCATGCACCCGGACATTGAGATCATGACTCAAACCGAGGTGCAGGCCCTGGAGGGCGAGCCCGGGAATTTCACTGTCACCGTCCGTCAGACCCCGCGTTATATTGATGTCGATAAGTGTAGTGCCTGTGGGGCCTGCGCCGATGTCTGCCCGGTGGAGCTGCCCTCAATCTTTGATGAGGGATTGGGAACCCGGCACGCTGCTTATCGGCATTTCCCTCAGGCCATTCCGTCAGCCTTTGCCATTGAAAAATTGGATCGCCCCCCTTGTGTGGCAGCCTGTCCGGCCAAGCTAAATGTCGAGGGTTATGTCCAACTTATCAAGGTCGGCAAGTACGCCGAAGCAGTGCAACTTATTATGGAGCGGCTGCCCTTACCCAGTGTATTGGGTCGTATCTGCCCCCACCCTTGTGAATACCGCTGTCGGCGCAAGGAACTGGATGAACCTATCGCCATCTGCCACTTGAAGCGGTTTGCCGGCGACCGGGTAGATATCTTAAACCTGCCCCTGCCGGAGATTCCTAGGAAAAACCAGCGGGTGGCAGTCATCGGTTCCGGCCCGGCGGGCTTATCCTGTGCTTACCACCTGGCCTTGCGGGGGTACGAGGTCACCGTTTTCGAAGCTCTGCCGGTAACAGGGGGCATGCTGCGGGTGGGAGTCCCGGATTTTCGACTCCCCAAAAAGGTATTAGAGACCGAAATCAATAACATTACTCGTTATGGCGTGGAAATCAAGACCAACGCGGCCCTGGGCCGCGACTTTACTTTGGAAGACCTTCAACACCGGCATTATGAGGCGGTTTTTCTAGGTCTTGGTTGTCATCTGGGACGCTCCCTGGGCATTCCCGGCGAAGATGCCCAGGGGGTCATCCAGGGAGTCGATTTTCTGCGTCAGCTTAATTTGGGGAAAAACCCAAAGGTGGGCAAAAACCTAGCGGTTATCGGCGGCGGCAATGTGGCCTTTGACGTGGCCCGCTCCGCCCGCCGTCTGGGGGCAGAAAGCGTTACCATCATCTATCGACGCTCGCAGGAGGAGATGCCGGCCTTAGGGGAGGAGATCGAAGGAGCCATCTGCGAGGGCATTAATATCCGCTATCTGGAGGCCCCGGAAAGGGTGCTTGTCGAAAATGGCCAGGTGGCAGGCCTGGCCTGCATTCGCATGGAACTGGGACCACCCGACAGCTCGGGCCGCCGCCGCCCCATCCCGATCGCTGGTTCCGAATTTGTCCTGAACGTCGATATGATCATTCCCGCTATCGGGCAAATGGCCGACCTCTCTTATCTGGAAAATATCGGCCTTAAAACCACCCGCTTCGGGACCCTGGAATTGGACCCGGTAACTTATCAGACCTCCATGCCCGGAGTATTTGCCGCCGGCGATGTCCATACCGGGCCCTGGGTGGCTATCGGCGCTATTGCCGGCGGTATGGAAGCAGCCGAATCCATCGACCGTTATCTGCAAGGAGTCGATCTGGCCGCGGGCCGCGGCCCTGGTGAAGCCGCCCAGGCCATGCAGAAGTGGGTAGAAATCCCGTTGGACGAGGAAAAAAGAGATCGGGAGCGCATGCCTTTCCTGGCGGCTGATGTTTCGTGCTCCACTTTTGAAGAGGTGGCCCGAGGTTATACCGAAGCCCAGGCCCAGGCCGAGGCGGCCCGCTGTCTCAAGTGTGGGGTTTGCGCCGAGTGTATGCTATGCGTGCAGGCCTGCCAGGCCGGAGCAATAGATCATTTTATGCAGCCTCAGACTTTGAGGCTAAAGGTCGGGGCGCTGATTGTCTCTCCCGGCTTTCGCCCCTTTAATGCCCGGGAAAAAGTCGAATACGGCTATGGCCGTTATCCCAATGTTATCACCTCCCTGGAATTCGAGCGTTTGCTGTCCGCTACCGGGCCCACCGAAGGCCATGTCGAGCGGCCTTCAGACGGCCGCCCTCCTAAAAAGGTGGCCTGGATTCAATGCGTCGGCTCCCGGGACGCCTCGATTGGCCGGGAATATTGCTCCTTTGTATGCTGCATGTATGCCACCAAACAGGCAGTGATTGCCAAAGAACACGATCCAGAGGTGGGGGCAACCATCTTTTTTATTGATATGCGGGCCCAGGGTAAAGGCTTTGACCGCTATTATGAGCGGGCCCGAGACCAATTAGGCGTGCGCTTTATTCGCTCCATGGTCTCCCGGGTGGCCGAAATTCCCAAAAGTAAAAATTTGCTGATATCTTATGTAGATGCCGCCGGCGAATTCCAGACCGAGGAATTCGACCTGGTGGTCCTCTCCGTCGGTCTGGCCCCTCATCCGGCCGCCGTCAAATTGGGAGAAAAGCTGGGATTTGACACTAACCGCTGGGGGTTTGTTGAGAACCCACCGTTGGAGATGGTTTCCACCACTCGGGAGGGGATCTTTACCTGCGGGGTATTCCAGTCCCCCAAGGATATTCCTGAAACCGTAACCCAGGCCTCGGCCGCGGCCGCGGCCGCCGGAGCGCTGTTAGCGGAAGCCCGCAATACCATGCTCACGGTTAAGGAATATCCGCCGGAACGCGAAGTTCTTTATGAAGACCCCCGGATCGGGGTGTTTGTTTGCCACTGCGGCATCAATATTGCGGGGGTAGTCGATGTGGCAGCCGTTTCGGAGTATGCCCGGACCCTGCCTTCGGTGGTCTATGCTGATCATTACACCTTTTCCTGTTCCACTGACTCTTTGCAGCGCATGCGGGAGGTCATCGCAGAACATCGTCTGAATCGAGTAGTAGTAGCCTCTTGCAGTCCTCGCACGCATGAGCCTCTGTTTCAGGATAACCTCCGCCAGGCCGGTCTCAATAAATATCTCTTCGAGATGGCCAATATTCGCGATCAGGACTCCTGGGTGCACCTGGCTGAACCCGAGAGGGCGACGGAAAAGGCCAAGGAACTGGTCAGGATGTCGGTAGCGCGGGCTGCCAAGCTGGAGCCCTTGCCGGAACTGCCGTTTGACGTGGTCCAGCGGGCCCTGGTAGTAGGGGGCGGGCCTGCCGGTCTGACCGCCGCCCTGACCCTGGCCGAGGCCGGGTATGATACGACCCTGGTGGAACACGAGAAACAATTAGGCAGAATCGCTTGGAAGCGGCATTATACCCTGGAGGGCTTCCTGGTCTGGCCGTATGTGGCAAAGCTGGTGGAGCGGGTGAAAAATCATAGCCGCATCGAGGTTATCACCGAGGCCCGGCTTGTCGATTTTTCCGGCCACATCGGCAGCTTTACCACCATAGTGGAAACCAAAGACGGCCGCCGGGAGATTCCGCATGGGGCGACCATTATTGCCACTGCCGCAGTGGAATACGAACCAGAAGAATATCTCTATGGGCAACATCCGCAGGTCGTCACTCAGCATAAATTTGAGGACATGCTGGTAAATGAGCCGGAGTCCGTTCAGGCCACGGCCAACATCGTCATGATCCAATGCGTGGGTTCCCGGGAGCCGGATTACCCTTATTGCTCCCGGGTCTGCTGCTCATATGCGATAAGGAACGCCATCCAGGTTAAGGAACTCAGTCCCCAGACCAACGTCTATATACTTTATCGGGATATCCGCACCTTTGGCTTCAAGGAGCTCTACTATCAGAAGGCCCGCCAATTGGGGGTGCAGTTTATTCGCTTTGACCGCGATCAGAAACCCGAGGTCCTGGCGGAGGATGAGGGCCTGAAGGTCAAGGTCTTCGACCAGAATCTCAGGGTGCCCATACTCTTGCCGGCGGATTTTGTGGCCCTGTCGGTCGCTATTCGACCCAATCCCTGGGCGGAAGAAGTGGCCCGGGTCTATAAGCTTCCCTTTGACGCCGATCGCTTTTTCATGGAGGCGCATCTTAAGCTCCGGCCGCTCGATTTTGCCAATAGCGGGTTTTTCCTGGCCGGACTGGCCCACGGTCCCAAATTCTCTGAGGAGCGCATCGCTCAGGGCAAAGGCGCGGCGGCGCGGGCCATGGCTATCCTCTCCAAACAGCAGATGTTTGTCAGCGGGGCCGTGGCCCAGGTCGACCCGGAGCACTGTGTCGCCTGCCTGAGCTGTATGCGGGTCTGCCCCTTTAGAGTGCCGCGCTTTGTTCCAGAAGATGGAGTGGTCACCATCGACCCGGCCTCCTGCCAGGGCTGTGGTATCTGTGCCGCCACCTGCCCCCGTAAGGCCATTGAAGTTAAACATAGCCGGGATATTCAATGTCTGGCCAAGATTGCCGCCATTGCCGGGGCTTGACAGATCTGCCCGGATGCTGAGCGTTCTGAGATTGAACTTCATAATGAAAATCAGTTAAAAGACGATGACCTTCAATCCCAAAATAGAAGCTTTGATCTGTACTTATTGTACCTATACCGCCGCGGATATGGCGGGCGCGGCCCGCATGCAATATCCGCCGACGGTCCGGATTGTAAAATATTTATGCACCGGTAGGATTGATATCCTGCATATACTCAAGGCCTTTGAGGCCGGAGCCGATGCCGTCATGGTGAGTGGCTGCGAAGTCGGGGATTGCCACTTCCTGGAAGGCAATCTTAGGGCCCAAGAACGGGTAGAATATACCAAACAGCTGCTCGATGAAATCGGCATCGGCGGGGAGCGTTTGGAAATGTTTCACATCGGCGCTTCCGATGCTCCCAAATGGGCCGAAGCCGTCCGCCAAATGACCGAACGAGTCCAAGCCCTGGGGCCCAATCCCTTGACCTTAAAGCGCCGGGCAGAGGTCCAGGTTGAGGAGAAGTCATGATTATTGCTGAGAGAAAACCGTTCGATGAAATCAAACAAATGATCAACGACCATAATAAGGTGCTGATCGTCGGCTGCGGCACCTGCGTGGCCGTCTGCCTGACCGGCGGTGAAAAAGAAGTGGGCATCCTGGCCGCCGAGCTTCGGATAGCCCTGGAACTGGAAGATAAGAATATTGAGATCGGCGAAACCACCGTGGAACGGCAGTGTGATCGGGAATTTCTGGAGGCCATCGCCGGCCAGGTGGAGCAATATGACGCAGTTATTTCCATGGCCTGCGGCGTGGGGGTGCAGTTTCTGGCGGAGATGTATCCGGAAAAACCGGTCTATCCCGCGGTTAATACCACCTTTCTGGGGGCCAACGAAGATATCGGTTTCTACACCGAGCGCTGTTCCGCCTGCAGTACCTGTTATTTAGCCCTTACCGGCGGTATCTGTCCGGTGACCATGTGTTCCAAAGGCCTACTGAACGGCCCCTGTGGCGGCCCGATTGACGGCATGTGTGAGGTGGATCGGACCCGGCCCTGCGCCTGGTGCCAGATTTACGAGCGCTTGAAACAACAGGGACGCCTGGATTTATTGACCAGGGTGATCCCGGCGCGGGAGTTCCGTCACAAACCTACCCGATTTATCCACCCGGCCTACAAGAAAAAATTCGAGCGACCGCAATAAAGGTAAACTGGTCGGATACCGTGGTCATCCTTTGGCACAGATTATATTATGAAGATCAATTTTAAACCCATAGGATATGTGCGCACGGCCTCTCAAACCATTCCCCGCCACTGGACCGTCTCGGAAGTAACCGGCACCTTAGAAATCGACCCTCAATATCAGCAAGGTCTTAAAGATATTAAACCTGGCCAACGGATCCTGGTTATTTTCCATTTCCATAAAAGCCCGATGTTTACCCCCCAATTCCTGACCCAGTCGCCGCCGCATCGACAGGAGCGACTGGGGGTGTTCAGCATCTGCTCCTCCATCCGACCCAATCCCATTGGCCTGTCGCGGGTGGAAGTCTTAGGGATCGAAGGCCATGTAATCCAGGTCAAGGGCTTGGACATGCTGGATGGCACCCCGATTCTGGACATCAAACCCCACATAGAAGACAAGCATAGCTTACCGAGTTTCCCCGGCGAACGGCGGCCTTCTACCCCTTGAGGCAATCCCTTACTCGAACTTATAGACTTTTCTGATAGTTTGCTTCACTTCCCAGGTGCAGCTTAGGCCTTGGGGGAATTTTACTAAATCACCAGCCTTGATTTCCACCGCCTCGCCGTCCGGGCACCGGACCGTGACCAGGCCTTCCTTGACATAGGCTGTCTCATCGGTGTCGTAAGACCAATCAAAGGTGCTGGGTTCACATTCCCAAGGACTCCAGTTTTCCACCCCTAAAGATTGCAGCTGTTCCGGGGAAGGTTGTTCCACCGTGATCTTGGCCATGATTAACCTCCACCAGTTTATGGAATTTCGCCAGGCCTATTTGCCGTCGGCAGTCCGACGGAGGATAGACGGCCTTAACTTGACGGCACGGCAGTAGCATAATTAGCTCCTAATGACCATAATTATAACCACAGGTTCGGCAATTCACAGATATCTCCGCCCGTGTCATCGAGAGGCATTTTCCCGCCCGTTTCGTGGTTCCTCGGAGGTAATAACTGGTCAGTCTAAACGATAGTTGGGGGCCTCTTTCATGATGATCACATCATGGACATGGGATTCCCTCAGCCCGGCAGGAGTGATGCGCAGGAACCGGGCTTTGGCCATCAATTCCGGGATACTGGCGCAGCCCACATAGCCCATGCCCGAACGTAAACCACCCATGAGTTGGTAAATCAGATCGGCTAACTTGCCCCGGTAGGGTACGCGGCCGACAATACCTTCGGGTACCAGTTTGGATTCCAATTCGATATATTCCTGGCCATACCGATCGCGGCTGCCTTCCTTCATGGCCTCCAGGGACCCCATGCCGCGATAAACCTTATAGCTGCGGCCCTGGAAGATGACCATTTCTCCTGGACTCTCTTCGGTACCGGCGAACAGGCCGCCGATCATCACACTATGTGCCCCGGCAGCAATGGCCTTGGTGATATCTCCGGAAAATTTAATCCCGCCATCAGCGATCAAAGGGACTTCGTAGTGGCGAGACGCCCGGCTGCAGTTCATGATGGCGGTCATCTGGGGCAGTCCCACTCCGGCGACCATCCGAGTGGTACAGATGGACCCCGGACCAACGCCCACTTTAACACCATCGGCGCCAGCCAGCATCAGGTCCCGCGCCCCCTCCTCGGTGGCCACGTTGCCGGCAATCAATTCGATCTGGGGGAACTCCCGCTTGCTGGCCCGGGTGGCCTCCAGTACCCCCCGGGAATGGCCGTGCGCGGTGTCGATTACGATGACATCGGCCCCGGCCTTGAGCAGAGCCTCAATCCGGGCCTCCCGATCAGCGCCGACCCCCACCGCCGCCCCTACCCGCAGGCGACCGAATTCATCTTTACAGGCCTGTGGATACTTGCGGACCTTTTCGATGTCTTTAATGGTGATCAGGCCTTTGAGATTATAGTCATCGTCGACTACCAACAGCTTTTCAATGCGGTGTTGGTGCAGCAAGGCTTTGGATTCTTCCAGGGTGATGCCCGGCGAGGCCGTCACCAGGCCCTCGCTGGTCATCACCTCCTTGACTTTTTGGTCAAAATTGGTCTCAAAGCGCAGATCCCGATTTGTAACGATCCCCACCAGACGGTGGCCTTCGACCACCGGGATGCCAGAGATGCGATAACGTTGCATCAGTTCCAGGACCGTGGCGATTTTGGCTTCCGGTCCAATGGTCACCGGATCGAGAATCATACCGCTTTCCGATTTTTTGACCTTTTCGACCTCCAGCGCCTGGGCCTCGATACTCATATTCTTATGGATTATGCCGATGCCCCCCTGGCGAGCAATACAGATGGCGGTTTCGGATTCGGTCACCGTATCCATGGCCGCGCTCACCAGGGGAATATTGAGTGCGAGGTTCCGGGTCAGCCTGGTCTCAAGATTGATCTCATTGGGCAACACTTCCGAGGGCCCGGGAATCAGAAGCAAATCATCAAAGGTATAACCAGAAATTATCTCTATTTTCTCGGGGCACGGTTCCATGGAAACCAGCTCATCGAATTTATACTCGGTGATGCTCCGATCTTGGGTCATTTAATTTTTCTCCTGCACATATAATCTTTTCAATTTTATCAGAATTTTTGGGAAAAGAAATTTCCTTGGCAATCTGCAACAGCAATCCTTCCAGTAGGCCGGCGTCAATCACTACCAGAGAGGCTTGTTGGAAGAACTCCAGGATTTTTTGAATAATCAAGGCCCCTGCTACGATCACCCCAGCCTTGCCGGGCTCCAGGCCGGGGAGACGGGCCCGCTCCGCCTCAGTCAGGACCGTTAATTGGCCGCTCAGACGGTCCACGGTGGCTCGGGTTAGAACCAGGTTATTGATCCGGGAGGGCTCATAAACCGTCATCCCTAACGACATCGCCGCTAAAGTGGTCACGGTCCCGGCCGTCCCCACTAATCGCGGCTGGGTCCTGAGCAGATAGTCGGCAAAATAGACTCCGGGCAACTGCTCAAGCTGATGCCTGATCGCGGTTCTCAGCGCCGCCAGCTCAGCATTGCCCGGTGGGTCGCT
This sequence comes from Deltaproteobacteria bacterium, assembly GCA_019309545.1. NCBI lineage: Bacteria > Pseudomonadati > Myxococcota > Myxococcia > Deltaproteobacteria bacterium. The sequence goes on along the minus strand of JAFDGA010000020.1, from coordinate 24,551 downwards.
AGCCAACCACCTCTGGGTCAGGGTTGAAACGCCCAGCGGCAGGCTGGCAAAACACATATCCTGGCCTGGAATAACTAAGGCCCACTCAGTGCTCCCCCCACCGACATCGAAAACCACCAAGGGCCGATCAACTTCATCTGCCGGGGTCAGAACCGAGAGCACTCCGGCCAGGCTGAGTCGGGCTTCCTGTGCCGGACTGAGAACCTCCACCCCCAGACCGGTCTGCCGGCAAATCTGATCTAAAAAGGCCTGGCGATTCCGGGCCTGGCGGACCGCCTGGGTGGCCACCGCGCGACTGGCGACAACTTTGAATTGTCTAAGGTCCCGGACAAACTCGGCCAATACTGCCAGGCTTAGGTCTACGGCCTCCGGCGCCAGATTCCCAGTCTGCACCAGACCCTGACCCAGGTGAGTAATTTCCCGTTTAGTATGGATTAGCCGAAGATCTGGAGGATCAACCCCGACCTCGGCGATGGCCAAGCGAATGGTCAGGCTGCCGATATCGATGGCCGCGATCAGCGACGCTGCTTTATTAAGCTCGGTTAATCCAGTTATGGGATCAGTCAATGGAAATCTCAGACAAATGTTCTGGCGCTTCAGCAGGTGGTCGGCCTTTCTCCATATTTTCCAACCGGGTTAGAATTTCCTCCAACAGAATAATCCGTTCATTAATTTTCCAATACCAGCAATTGACTTCCCTCAGCAGGAAGAAAATCCCGATAGCCAACAGGATAATAATCAGGGTAGAGAGATCATAACCAAACATAGCTTTGGGCCTTCTGTCTCGGCACAGGATTAATAAATCGCCGTGGGAGGCGATGCATCTACTCCAAGGAGCAATCCGACTTCCCTGGAGTAGTTTCGTCATGTTTCAAGGAATCAGGCGGTACGGCGCGGCCTTCTTAGTCCAGCTACTCTGTGGATATTCTTCGGTCAGGACAGCGTAAACCTCTTTCAACGGATTAGGATCATGGTCCTTTTTATACCTGGCCACGCCGCGGAAAAAGATCGCTTCCGCCGCCGCCTCGCTGTTGGGATAATGCTCAATGACCTGGTCAAACCAATTCGGCGCTTCCGGGTAGCGCTCGATATCGAGATTCCACCTGCCTTGGGCCACCATGAAGGTCGGGATAAAATCTTCCGGGGCCAGGAAGCCGACAGTGCGGTAATGTTCCCCTCCTTCAGCGTCCAGTAATAGCAGCATGGGGGTCCATTTTACCTTAAATTTATCCATCGCTTCCTGGTTGGAGGATTCGATCTGAACCGGAATGAAATTTTCCTCAATAAATCTGAAAATTTCTTCCTGGGGATACGTAACTGCATCCATCTGTTGACAGCCGATTCACAAGGGATTGAAAAAATCCAACCGGATGGGTCGATTCTCCTGGCGGGCCAAATTCTGGGCCTGGTCCAGGTCGCTCCGCCAGTTAATTTTCGATGCCATAGGTCTCTCCTCCTTCTTCGGGAGTTAATATAACGGTTGCCGCGGTCGTTTTACGAAATTCTAACCATTGCCAGACCTTAAGGCAAGATGGAGACCGGATCACCACTATTAGCTCATTAAGCCGCGGGGGGTCAAAGTTCCAGCTCATAGACCTCGGGATAGGTGCGGTGCTGCTCGCCGCAATCCAACCCATAGCCGACCAGAAAACCCTTCTCGACCACGAAGCCAACGTAATCCAGGGGGACCTCTACCTGGCGGCGCTCTTTTTTATCAATCAGACAACAGATTTTTAAAGATTTGGGGCGGTGGCTCCGCAGGTGGCCGATCAAGAAATCCAGGGTCAAGCCCACATCGATAATGTCCTCTACGACCAGGACATGCCGATCGCGAATGGGAAGCTCGATGTCCTTACTGATCCATACTTCACCGGCCGATTCGGAGCCTGCCCCATAGCTTCGCAAACGGACAAAATCTACCTCTACCGGGTATTCCAGGGCCCGCACCAAATCAGCCATAAAGATGAACACACCCTTTAAAATGCCGATCAGGAGAACATTTTTCCCAGCATAATCCTGGCTGATCTGCGCGGCTAGTTGACGGACCCGCTGATCAATGACTTGCTTGGAGAGCAGCAGGCGTTTCTGACCGGTCATCCCTTCTCCCTGAAAAGTAAAAATCGGATTAGCTAGATATTGCAGCTTAGATAATCAGTTAGGCTTTGTCAAACATATTACTCGGGTCATAAAATAAATGAATGGGGTTTAGAAAAAAAGCTCTGGGGAGAGGGGTTTAGGGTCGAAGACCCCCTAACCCTCTCCCAAACCCACTCCTCCAACCCCTTAAGGGGGGTTGGGAGGGGACGGCGGTCCCCCGGCCCTCCCCTCAGATTAATCTTTTCAATGCTCGGAGTAATAATTCTGTCCAGCAGATTGATCATCCGTCCGAACCCGGACACTATTCTCTATTTGCTGGTCAGGCGGAAGACCCCGTCCCAGTCCGGACCCAGATCCTGCCCACTCAGACGCTGACACCTTGCCAAAAACACCTGAGCCGGACCATCGCCCGGGCGGTGGTCCAGCACCTGCTGAAACAACTCCTGGGCCTCAGCCCAGCGTTGCTGACGGTATCGGGCCAGCCCCTGGGCAAAGAGTTCACGGACCTGGACCATTTCTGCGACTATCTGTCCTTTCGGAGCCAACACCTCATAGACCCGGACCGGAGCCGCCCGACCTTTGACCGCAATCAGGTCGATCTCTCGCAACTCCACCTGGGCCGCGGCCTGTTCCGCCGTGGTTTCGCTGATCAGGATGGTCGTATTATAACTTTTATTGGCCCCTTCCAGCCGGGAAGCCAGATTGACCGCGTCGCCAATAACAGTGAAATCGAAGCGGGTATCCGACCCCAGGTTGCCGACCACTACCTCCCCGGTATTGATGCCCATGCGGGCGGCAAAGTTGGGTAATCCTCGAGCCTGCCACTGGGAGCGCAACAATTCAAGCTGCCGTTGCTGTTCCAGGGCCGCCAGGCAGGCGCGGCCGGCGTGGTCCGGCTGGAAAACCGGAGCCCCCCAGAAGGCCATAATGGCGTCACCCTCGTATTTATCGATGATGCCTCCACTGGCCATAATGATGTCAGTCATCCGGGTCAGGTATTCATTAAGCAGGGGAACCAGCGCTTCGGGGCTGAGCCCCTCAGAGATGCCGGTAAAACCGGCCAGATCGGAAAAAAATATGGTCATCTCCCGGCGTTCCCCGCCCAACCGCAGTTTACCCGGATTTTTGACAAGATCCTGAATCAGGGCCTCGGACATGTAATGAGCAAACATGCGCCGGATAGCACGTTTTTGCCGGCCTTCGGTGGAATAGCTGTAAGCCGCGCTCACTCCGAAACCAAACACCACCGCTACCAGGGGGGGCACCGCATCCATCCACACCCCGCTGACAAACAACACCACTGCCAGGGTTATGGTCAGCACCAGATAACCGATCAGCGACAGCAAGGTCAGCCACAACGCCGGAACCCATAACACGGTCAGAGCCGAGGCCAGGCCTAACCCCAGGGTCAGCATTAGGGCCCCTCCCCTTCCCATCGGTATCAGGAAGTCGCGGGTTAACAAGTTATCCAACAAGGTAGCCTGAATGGCGACCCCGGGATATATGGGTGACAAGGGCGTGGGCTTGAGGTCATAGAGGCCGGGAGCAGTGAACCCGACCAGCACCCATTTCTGGGAAAATTCGCTTAAGGGATGCAAAGGCTTCTGCCCGGCCTGGGATTGGACATATGATTGAATCACATTGGCTGCCGGATAGCGCCGATAAGGCCGCGCCCCAGGACGATACTTGAGCAGTAATTTGCCGTCGGGCAATAGCGGAATCAATTCGGCGGACGACGGTTGATTTGCCTCCGAGCCTGCCGCGCCTTTGATCATCAGGCCATCCGGCTGCCAGGTCAGGGTAAGCGGCTGGCGTTGGTATAAGAAGGCTGACATCGCCAGTTGCGGGCACCATTGTCCCTGAAAAGGGACCAGGACCGGCAGGCGTCGATAAACCCCGTCATTATCCGGACAACACTCGACATTGCCCAGGGCCGCCGCGGCCTTCCGCAAAGATGGAATGGGTAGAATGACCGAACGATAGCCTGGATTGACCATCGGCGGCACCCCGGCCACGGTCAGGCTCTGGCTTTGCAGCCAGTCTTGATCTGGGGCGTTGTTTTCCCTGGGGTTGCGAGTGAGAAACATCGCCAGAAACCCATTTCCCGCCTGGCTCAGGCTGTGGGCCAACCTCAGGTCATCGTCCAGGCCATAGGATGAGCTCTCAGTAAACAAAACATCAAAAATGATCGCTTGAGCCCCCGCCAGGCGGCAATAGTCTATGATCGGCCCATACATCTGCCGGGGCCAGGGCCAGGTGATGCCCTGGTTCTGATAAAATTCCAGGCTGGCCTGGTCCACTTCAATTATGACGATATCGGCGTGACCCGGCTGGGAAGGCAGAGCCTTCTGAAATAACAGATCCAGGGTTTTGAGGCTATAACCTTCTAATAGACCGCTGGCGTCCAAACCCAGGGTCAGCATCCCGACCAGCAGACCGATCAGCAGACCTGCGGTTATTTTACCCGCCCGGGTTTGAGCCGTGAGTTTAAACATGTTTGAACTCTAAAAATTTCCTAAAGAATAAGATGTCTTGCCTATAGGTTATTTAGCAGATAACCTTAGTTCATCCAGGTAACGCTGGGCCTTATGCCGGTCATCTTCCAGACCGTGGGGCTGGATGGCATGGCGAGTTGATTTGAGCACCGCCTCGAATTCCCGGCGAGCCTGGTCGGGCTTATCCAGTCGCAGCAGAGTTTCGCCCAGATAGAGGTGATTGGTGCTGGTCTCCGGGGCCAGGCGCACCGCCGCGCTCAGATGATGGAGAGATTTATCCAGGTTGCCAACCGAAAAGGGCCAGCCCGGCGCTTCATAATAGATGCGTCCTAATACCCGATGGGCCCCGGCCTGGTCGTAGGTCTCGTCCAGGGCCAGGGCACGATGGAGTTCTTGCAAAATGCGCGGCAATAACCGCCGTCCTTGCAAGACGCTGCCGACGTCGGCCAGGCCACACAGATGCATGGCCAGCCAGTAATGACCCTCGACGGCGTGAGGCCGGTCCTGGAGCAGCGACTCGGCATAGCGTCGCCCCTGTTTATAAAACTGGTGCCGCTGATCCTCTTCCGCCAGATCCCCCAGGATAAAGCAGACCTGCGCCAATCGGGTTAATAAACCAACCCGTTCTTTCCCGTCTGGCGGCAACAACCCCTGGTAAATGGTCAGGGCCTGGCGGGCCTTGGCAAAATTTAACTCAGGACTTTTTAAAAGCTTTTCGGCCTCGGCCCACTGGCCGGCATGGGGAGGTAAAGCTGATGTGGCCGGGAAAGAGACCAACCCCAGAAGAATAAAAATCCCGCAGGATTTAGTAAGGTTCATCTTTCTGGATATGGTGGACTCGGAGATAGAGTTGGCGGCCCCCCAACGGCACCAGCTCCCCGTAGAGGATAATGGGGTCTAACCGGTGTAATTGGTAAGTGCGCTCTTGGGCGGAATCCATGGCGACCCGGTCAAAATAGTCATGCATCTCAGGGCTGCCATAGAGAGCAAACCACTGCAGATCACCCCAGCTCAGGGGGTGACGGAGCTGATTGAAATAATAGTAGCCTGGAGCCGGATCGTATTCCAGGAATTGCCAGAAATAAGCCCGACACCTGACCTGCTGGCCGGGGCTGAGAGCAGGAACCCCAGACTTCAATTGGCTAAAGGGAATAGGAGCATATTTTGTCGCGTCCCAGGAGGCAGGCACCGGCCGCACCTGTCCACAAGACCCTCCCAAGGGCACCACGGTCAGGCAAAAGATTATGAAGATCAATTCCTTGGCAGACATGGCACTTGTCCCTCAGCTTCTATGCCCAGTATAACCGGTAGTTTCGATTCTTGACAACCCTTTTTAACCAACCAGGGCTTAAATTGCCGGCTTGCAATTACTGAAAGTTGTCGGTTAAATATAGAAAAAGTCCAGGAAAGGAGAGACGAGATGTCACACCCGGTGATTATTCGCCGTCATGATGGCGTTCAATCTTACCTGGTGTTGGATGACTACCCGCGGGAGCTACTGCGCCATCGCGGCTTTCAGGCCGAGTTTGAAATCCGCCGCTGGTATGGTTCCACGGACGTCTGGGATGCATTGGAACAATGGGCTGAAATGATGGGAGAAAGTCCCCTCGATGATATCTATCTGATCATTACTGACGAGCATTTGGATTATACCACCGATAAATCCTTGTGGGATGAATGCAGCTGGCCATATTAATTATCAGCCGACATTAAAGGACTAAATTTTTTACCCGAGTCCAGGGTCCGCCTGAATTATTGCCTGCGTCTCATTAACCTCCCTCAGCAGCCTAAATCGGCCACTGGTCATCCTTATTCGGCATCAAGCATAACGTAGGCCAGGACCTGGCAATCGCCGATGAGATTCGGCAATAAATTGTATTCATTGGGCTGGTGGGCAGTATCGCATACTGTACTCCACACCGCTGCTGGTAATCCGGCCCGACGGAAAAAAGCCGCCACCGTCCCGCCGCCGATTCCCCCCGGCCGGGCCTGCCGCTGATACACCGCCTCAATTGCTCGGGACAGAGCTTGAACCACGGGGGCTTCGACCGGCGTCGCCGGGGGGCTTTGCACCTCCTGAACCGGCTTAATACTCATTTCCACCCCAAAACGCATCTGGATATTAGAGGCAATTTCGGTGATCCGGGTCTTGACCAGGCTCAGATCGTAGACTGGCAGAATCCGGCAATCCAGGTAAAAAACATCATGGCCCGGAACCGTATTGATATTGGGGACATTGGCTTCTTTTTTGGTCGGTTCGAAAGTGCTGACCGGCGGAAAAAATAAGGGGTCGGTGTGGTTGAATTCTTTCCTGAGGCTTTCCAGAGCTACGATCAAATGCGCGCAGGCCCGTAGGGTATTGATTCCCAGGTGCGGCTTGCTGGCATGACACTGACGCCCTTTGATCTCGAACCGCAGCCAGAGGAGGCTTTTTTCGGAAATCTCGACCAGGGTGCCATCGGCATTGCCGGCATCCGGCACAATGATCAGGTCGCGCTCCGAAAACAGCTCCCGGTGGTGTTCCAACAGATGAGCCAGGCCTTTATGGCTGCCGGTTTCTTCGTCTGAGACCAAAGCCAGGGCGACTTGGCGGGTGGGGGTCAGACCAGCTTCAATCAGCGCCTTAACCGCGAACAAGGAAATGATTATGCCGTGATGATTGTCCTCCGTGCCCCGTCCATAAAGGCGATCGCCCTCGACCCGCAATGTAAAAGGATCGGATTCCCAGAGATTCAACTCCCCCGGCGGCACGACGTCAAGATGGCTTAAAACCCAGATTTTTTCTGGTTGCGAGCCAGGAAGCAGAGCCACCAGATTGGGGCGGCTGCCCCCACTCACCCGCTCATCGGGGGCAGGGTAGTTTTCCACCTTGAGACCCCATTGGGTCAAAATCTCGGTAAGAAAAGCCGCCTTGTCGCCCTCGCCCGGACCGTCATGATCTGGCCCTACGGCCACCCGACGGACCAACTCCCGTTGCAAATTTACCATCTCTTCCCGGTATCCCGCGATCCGCTGTTTTACCAGTTCAAATTGACGGTCCCGCTCCATAGGCCAGCTCCTTGGTTTGAAATTTTGATCAACCTGCTGGGGTTGAATTGTGTTTCTATCATAACGGTAAGGCAGCCGGTTGGCAAGACTGGTTTGGCAGGTTTACCCTTTTAGGGGATTTTTCTTCCCATCCAAGCTTCAAGTGAAATCGCCCTGAAACGGCTTAAAGTCCCATTATAATAGGGTTTACCTCATAACAGGAGAGCTGTTAAAATCCGTTTCAATCGGTCTTTAATAACTTGACATCCACCAGGGGGAAACATAAACTACTCCGAAAATCTAACAGGGGATGGTGTATGTTTATCTTGGCCAACTTGCTCAATGCCCTGGCCTATGTCCTGAGCCTGGTGCTGACGGTTTACATGTGGCTGATCATTGCCCGGGCCATCCTTTCCTGGGTCAATCCTGATCCGTATAACCCCATTGTCCGTTTTCTCTACAATATTACCGAACCAGCATTAAGTTTTTTCCGCCGCCGCTTACCTCTGGTTTACGGTGGTTTAGATCTATCGCCGCTGGTAGTATTGTTAGTAATAGTCTTTGCTAACTATTTTGTGGTGCAGACGCTGCGGGATTTAGCCAGGTGGTTGATTAGTCCGGGATATTAAAGGGAATAAGGATGGAGGCCAAACTGACTCCAGCAGATATCCGACAACAGCGGTTTAGAGTTTCCTTTCGAGGGTTCAATATCCAAGAAGTAGAATCCTTCCTGGGACAGGTTGCCGAAACGCTGGACTTGGTCAGACAAGAAAATGAGGCAGTTCGGGCTGAGTTACAACGACTTCAGGCGGAGTTAAGCGAATTCAAAAAGCGTGAACAACTTCTGAAAGATACGCTCATCAATGCCCAGAAAGTAATCGAAAGCATGAAGGCCAATGCCCAGAAAGAAGCGGAGATCATCATTCACGACGCGGAACTTAAAGCCGAAAAAATTTTGCAGGATTCGTACACCCGTCAGGGACGTATCAAAAATGAAATCGAGGAACTGAAGAAATTCAAGGCTACTCTTAACGCTCAGCTCAGGGGCATTATTGATAACCACCTCCGGCTGTTAGAGTCAGAGGGAGAAACCCAATCGCCGGAATCCGGTTAAGCAGCCAATAAGATTACCCCTCATGTCTTTTTTTCAGCCTACAACAAACGGCTATCTCTTAAGACTGAAAATCGTCCCTGGCGCCAGACGGACTCAGATAGCCGAAGTATATGGCGATCAATTAAAAATCCGGGTGGCCGCCCCACCCCAAAAAGGGGCGGCCAATGAGGCCCTGTTAGCCTTTCTGGCCCGAAAACTGCAGATCTCCAAAAGCCAGATGCGACTAAGAAGCGGGGCCCGGGACCGGTCTAAAGTGGTGGAGGTGTTAATTTCCAGCCCCGAGCTGAGAGACAGGCTCCGCAACCTGACGCCGGCGACGGGTGCTGATTCCTCGGTTTAGCATCATTAAAGGGCAAGACGGGACAAACTAACCAGGGGGTTGATTTTGTCTCTTGACAAATACTCTTAAGATGATTACCAAAATTTACGATAAAATATAAAAACAGACGGCTAACAGGGCTGCACATCTGGGAAAGAGCATAACGCAGAATGAACGGGAAGGCGGATTATTATGAAGTTTTGGGAGTTAACCGGGATGCTGATGCCGATGAGATCAAGCGGGCCTATCGCCGTCAGGCCTTAAAATATCATCCTGATCGCAATCCCGGAGATCAACAGGCCGAAGAAAAATTCAAGGAGGCGGCCGAAGCTTATGAAGTATTGATTGACCCTGGAAAACGGCGATTATATGACCAATATGGCCATGCCGGGCTGCGGGATGTGCAGTTTGGCGGCTTCAGCGATTTCGCAGACATTTTTTCCAGCTTCGATGACATTTTCGAAGATTTTTTCGGCTTTGGCCGACGTCAGGCGCGGCGCCAACCCCGGCAAGGGGCTGACCTACTTTATAATTTAGAGATCAGCTTTTTAGACGCCGTCTTTGGTTTAGAAACTGATATTGAGATCTCAAAGTCAGTCATCTGCGAAACTTGTAGAGGCAGCGGGGTCAAACCCGGCAGTCAGAGGCGGACCTGCTCCTTTTGCGGCGGCCGAGGTCAGGTCAGCCAGACACGCGGCTTCTTTCGAGTCAATACCACATGTCCTCATTGTCGCGGCACCGGTAGCATGATCACCGATCCTTGTACACAATGCCAGGGCCGGGGCAGAGTCAAACAGAAAAAGAAGGTTAATCTAAAAATACCCCCGGGGGTCGACAACGGCACCCGCTTGCGGCTGCGCAACGAAGGTTCAACCGGGGAATATGGCGGGCCACCAGGAGATCTTTACATAGATTTGCGGGTTACCCCGCATCCACGGTTTAGCCGGGAGGGTTCTGACCTGATCTGTCGGGTAGAAGTGTCCTTTGTCCAGGCCGCTCTGGGGACCGAGATTGAGGTCCCTACCCTTACGGGCCAGAGTCGGTTAACTATCCCCCCTGGAACCCAACCGGGAGCCAGCTTTCGCCTGCCTGGGGAAGGAGTCCCCACTCTGCGCGGCAACAGCCGGGGAGATTTAGTAGTAGAATTAGATCTTAAGACCCCCCAGGAGCTTACTCCAAAACAGGAAGAGCTGCTGCGAGAATTTCTCAAACTGGAAAAGTCGGAACAATCTAGCCCTTCCGGCTCTCGGCAAAAACGGCCCCGTCAGTCCCCTTCCATCTTCAGTTAGCCTGATAGCCGTTCCCGGATACCCGGATCGCCCCGGTTTCAGCCGAACTAGAGCTGCAAACCGGCTTCTTCCAGAGCCTTGATCTGATCCCGCAAGGCTGCCGCTCGCTCAAATTCCAGTTTTTTGGCCGCGGCCCGCATTTCTTTCTTCAGAGTGGCAATCCGGCGGTTGCGATCCTGGGGCAAAAGATAGGGCGCGGCTTCCTCCCGAACCAGCGGCACGGTGACATAGTCCCGTTCATAAACCGAGGCCATGATGTTTTGAATGCCCTTTTGGATTGAGGTGGGGGTGATGCGATGGCGGCGGTTATATTCATCCTGAACCTGGCGGCGGCGATTGGTCTCCTGGATGGCGGCTTGCATCGAGGGCGTGGTGTTATCGGCATAGAGCAGCACTTGGCCATGGACATTGCGTGCCGCCCGACCGCAGGTCTGGATGAGTGACCGCTCGGAACGTAAAAACCCCTCCTTGTCGGCATCCAGAATGGCGACCAGAGACACCTCCGGGAGGTCCAGGCCCTCCCGCAACAGATTAATGCCGACCAGGACCTCGAACACCCCCAACCTTAGCTGGCGCAGAATTTCCATGCGCTCCAAGGTGGTAATATCGGAATGCAGATAGCGGGCTTTGATCCCCACTTCCTGGAAGTATTCGGTCAGATCTTCCGCCATGCGCTTAGTCAGAGTGGTGACCAGCACCCGCTCGCCTTGCGCCAGACGGGTCCGAATTTCTCCCAGGAGATCATCCACCTGGTGCATGGCGGGCTTAACGATGATTTGAGGATCCATCAGCCCGGTCGGCCGGACGATCTGTTCCACCACCCGCCCGTTGGCCTTCTCCAGTTCATAAGGCCCCGGGGTGGCCGAGACATAGATGACCTGCTGCACCCGTTCTGCAAATTCCTCAAAACACAACGGGCGGTTATCCAGCGCCGAGGGCAAGCGGAAGCCGTACTCCACCAGGGTCTCTTTACGGGACCGATCGCCCCGGTACATGCCCTGCAATTGGGGTATCGCAATATGGCTTTCATCAATCACTACCAGGGACTCCCGGGGCAGATAGTCGATCAGGGTGGGCGGCGGCTCTCCCGGCCCTCGGCCAGTGAGATGGCGGGAATAATTTTCAATGCCGTGACAGAACCCCAGTTCCTGCAGCATCTCCAGATCAAAGCGGGTCCGTTCCTCCAATCGCTGGGCCTCCAGGAGCTTCCCTTGAGCCTGGAACCACTTGAGCCGCTCGGTTAACTCGGCTTCGATGGCGGCCAAAGCCTGCTCCCGGCGCCAGTCCGGGGTGACATAGTGGCTGGCGGGGTAGATTGTCACCTTCTTGAGCTTGCGCCGGGTCTGCCCCCGCAAGGGATCGATCTCCCGGATGCCTTCCACTGTATCCCCCCAGAACTCCACCCGAATAGCACGCTCCTCTTCATAAGCCGGGAAAATTTCCAGGCGGTCACCCCGTACCCGGAAGGTGCCGCGGTGAAAATCGACATCATTGCGCTCATACAAAATTTCCACCAGCTTGCGCTGCACTTCCTGCCGGTCCTTGGCCATGCCTTCTTCCAGATAGAGCAGCATGCCCTGGTAGGCCTCCGGGGACCCCAACCCATAAATACAGGAAACGCTGGCAACAATGATGACATCATTGCGATCCAACAGGGAGCGGGTAGCGGAATGACGCAACCGGTCGATAGCATCGTTGATCGAGGAATCCTTCTCAATATAAAGATCGGCCTGCGGAATATAGGCTTCCGGCTGGTAGTAATCATAGTAGCTGACAAAATATTCTACCGCGTTTTCCGGAAAGAATTCCTTGAATTCACCGTAGAGCTGACCAGCCAGGGTCTTGTTGGGAGCCAGAACCAGGGTGGGCCGGTTCAACTGGGCAATAACCTTGGCTATGGTGAAGGTCTTGCCCGAACCGGTAACCCCCAACAGCACCTGATGGGGATGACCGGTCCGCACCCCGGCCACCAGTTGCTTAATCGCCTGGGGCTGATCGCCTTTGGGCTTAAAAGCAGTGACGAGTTTGAAGCTGTCGGCCATTGGATTTTGGGTGTTAGTTTCAGTTGTTAATTGTTTATTTGGCTGTTGGTGTCTCAGGGCAAAGTCTAATTGAGTTATTACTCCGAGCACTTAAAAGGTTAATTTGAAGGGAGGGCCAGGGAACCGCCAGCCCCCGCCCTCCCCTCAAGCTCCCCTCCCTACCCCCTTTAAGAGGTTGGGGTAGTGGATTTGGGAGAGGGGGTAGAGGGCTGCGCCCCCTAACCCCCTCTCCCAAGAGCTGTTTTTTTTAACCCCAATTCATTTATCTTATGACCTGAGTAAGTTTACCCGCTTTTGACCCGCCAAATAGTGCCCTGGGGGGTATCTTCCAGAAGGATGTCCAAATCCGCCAACTGCTGGCGGATGGCGTCGGCCCGGGTCCAATCTTTTTGCTGGCGCGCCTGGGTTCTTGCTTCAATAAGTCTGTCGATCTCTTCCGGGGAAATCTTTAAATCCAAGGTTTTTTGACGGAGGTGACGCACCATCTCGGCTGGTTCGGCCTGGAGAAGATTCAGGGTGCCGCCCAGGGCAACCATTTCCTCTCCCACCCGGCGCACTACGGCCAAACTTGCGGTCTCAGTGGGCGATTGCTCTAACACCCGGTTGAGCAGACGCGCCGCCTCAAATAGATGTCCTAAAGCCTGGGCGGTATTAAAATCGTCATCCATGGCGGCTTGAAACCGATCTCGCAAGGTTAGCAGGCGCTCCTGCTCTTCCGGGGTGAGGGCTGAAGACACCATGTCAGATGGAACTTCCAAGGCCGGGACCGGATTAACCCCGGCTATCTGCCGGATTTTGGCCAGCGGCGTATAAAGCCGCAGCAACGCGGTTTCGGCCTCCGCCAGGCCGGCATCCGAAAAATCCAGAGGACTGCGGTAATGGCTGTGGATCAGGAAAAAGCGCACCACTTCCGGATGGAAGCGGGCCAAAATCTCGCGCACCGTAAAGAAATTGCCCAGGGACTTGGACATTTTTTCCTGGTTAATGGTGACCAGGCCGTTGTGCAGCCAATAGCGGGCGAAAGGTTGCCCCGTAGCCGCTTCGGATTGGGCGATCTCGTTTTCATGGTGGGGAAAGATCAGGTCCTGGCCGCCGCCGTGAATATCCACGGTTTCTCCCAGGTAACGCATGCACATGGCCGAACATTCAATATGCCAACCCGGACGGCCCGGACCCCAGGGGCTGTCCCAGACCGGTTCGCCAGGCTTGCTGGCTTTCCATAGCACAAAATCCAGAGGATTGTCTTTGTGGACATCCACTTCCACCCGGGCTCCGGCCTGCATGTCTTCCAGACTACGGCCCGAGAGTTTGCCGTAGCCCGGAAAACGGGCCACCGGGAAATAGACATCGCCGCCGCGCTGGTAGGCGAAACCCTTGACCTCTAACCGGCGGATCAGATCGATAATTTCCTTAATATGCTGGGTAGCCCGGGGTTCGATATCCGCTGGCGCCACCCCGAGGGCCGCCATATCCTGTTGAAAAGCAGTAATATATTTTTCGGCAATGGCCTCGCAGGAAGTATTTTCCTGCCGGGCCCGGTTGATAATCTTATCATCGACATCGGTAAAATTGCGCACCCAGGTGACCGCCCAGCCCCGATGCCGCAGATAGCGCACGATGACATCGAAAACCACCGCGGAGCGGGCATGGCCAATGTGGCAATCATCATAGACGGTGACCCCGCAGGCATAAATCCCTACTTGGCCCTCCGACTGGGGGATAAATTCTTCTTTCCGTTTTCCCAAGGTATTGTAAACCCGCACTGCTAAAAGCCCCTTTGCTGAGTGGTGTAAAAAAAACTTGACTTGCTGGCCAAGATCAGAGAAGTCTTTCACCAAGCCGGGGCGAACCGGCTGGTTAACTGATCAGGGGGGAGCATGAGCACCGTTATAGAACACTTCAGCAAGAATGCACGGGAAGAAATCTTCCTGTCGCTGTCCGAATATAAAGGCCACCGTCTTATCGATCTAAGGGTCCATGTGCCAGGTGACGCCGAAGGCGAGTGGATTCCTACCCGCAAAGGCATTTCCCTGGGGGTAGGATTATATCCGGCCTTCAAGCGGGCCCTCAACCGCTTGGAAACCGCCCTGATTGACCAGGGTCTGCTGGACCCCGAAGATCTGGAACCGTCGGATTGAACTTATTACTCCGAGCATTCTGAAGGTTAATTTGAGGGGGGAGCCGAGGGACCTAATGCCCCCCCTCTCCTCTCAAGCTCTCCTCCCAATCCCCCTAAGGGGTGGGGGAAAGCTGTTTTTTCTGGACCCATGTCAATTATTTTATAACCCTAAGTAATATCTAGGTAGAGCCAGTGTTCTCAACTCCAGGCAAGTTATTGATAATAATCATAACCCATGAGTGGTTCAGGGGCAACTGCAAAAGCAACCGGGGCCGCTTAATCAATAGGGCGATGGATCATGAAAAATAAAGAGATCGCCAAAATCTTTTATGCGATCGCCGAATACCTGGAGATGGAAGGCGTCGCCTTTAAACCTTATGCCTATCAAAAAGCCGCCATTACCCTGGAAAATCTAAAAGACGACGTGGAGGAATTATACCACCAGGGCGGCCTCAAGGCGATCAAGAAGATTCCCGGCGTAGGCGAAAGCATTGCTTTAAAAATCGAGGAATACCTGAAAACCGGTAAGATTCAGTATTATGAAGAATTTAAACAGCGACTGCCCATTGAGTTAGACGAAATCATTGCGGTGGAGGGACTGGGGCCTAAAAAGGCCAAAATTCTCTATGAGCAGTTGGGCATCAGGACCTTAGCCGATCTGGAAGCTGCCGCCCAAGCCCATCAGATTGCGCCGCTGTTTGGGTTTGGCCCCAAGACCGAAGCCAATATTCTGGAAGCCATTGAATTCGTCAAACGCAGCAAGGGTAGATTTCTGCTGGGAGAAATTCTGCCCGTTGCTACCGCAGTGCGCGACAGGCTGGCCAGCCTGCCGGAAGTGGAAAAGATCACTACCGCGGGTTCGGTGCGGCGCATGAAAGAGACTATCGGGGATGTTGATTTGCTGGCAATCTCTCCAGACCCCGAGAAAGTCATGGATTTTTTTGTGTCTTTGCCGGAGGTGGTCAGAGTCTGGGGCAAGGGCTACACCAAGTCCTCGGTGCGCACCACCCAGGGCTTTGACATGGACTTGAGGATTATCCCGGCTGAAAGCTATGGCGCCGCCCTGCAGTACTTCACTGGCTCCAAAGAGCACAATATCGCCTTGCGCAAAATTGCCATCGATAAAGGCTATAAGCTCAGCGAATACGGGCTGTTCAAAGGTCCTAAAGCCATCGCCGCCATCAGCGAGGAAGAGGTTTACCGGACCCTGGGACTGCAATGGATTCCCCCGGAACTGCGGGAGGACCGGGGCGAAATCGAAGCCGCGGCGGCTGCTAAACTGCCGGAATTGATAGATTATACCGACATTAAGGGCGACCTGCATGTCCACAGCAATTGGAACGGCGGCGCCAACCCCATTGCCGAGATCGCCCAGGCCGCCCTCAGTATGGGATACGAATACGTCGGGATTGCCGACCACACCAAGTTTTTGCGCATCGAGCGGGGGCTGGACGAGGCGGCGCTGGCAGAGCGGAATAAAGAAATTGATCGACTCAATCACCAACTTAAAGACTCGGGACACCATTTAACCATCCTCAAAGGGTGCGAGGCCAATATCATGCCGGATGGTTCGATCGATATCACCGATGAGGCCTTGGCCCAGCAGGATTTTGTGATTGCCGGGGTGCACCATCAATTCAAGATGACCCGGGAACAGATGACCGACCGGATCATTAAAGCCATGCACAACCCGCATGTCGATATCATCGCCCATCCCACCGGCCGCATCTTGAAGAAGCGGACCGAGTTTGAAATTATTTTAGATCAGATCATCAAGGTAGCCCAAGCAACCGGCACCATCTTGGAAATCAATGCCTATCCGGAAAGATTGGACCTGGATGATCTCAATATTCTTAAAGCCAAAAATGCCGGGGTCAGACTGATTATCAATACCGATGCCCATCACATCGATCAGCTCCGCTATATGAGGTATGGCATCGGCCAGGCCCGCCGCGGCTGGGCCGAGAAAAAGGACATCGTCAACGCCTGGCCGGTAGCGGAGATGTTGAAGATGCTGAAGTAGACTTCTCTATATTTTTTCCAAACTTGGGACTAGTAAAATATTGAGGAATATCAGGAGTAAGTCTGGATCTTTGGAAATCGATGATAAGGAAAAGGCGTTGTTAAATAAATATCTTTGGTTTTATGAGGAATTAGCCAGCGGAAAACGTCGGCCTACAACATAGGCTCAGAAACATTTTGTTGACGTGACCAAGGGCCGCGCCCGCGCCAAGACGCCGTGGGCCAGTAAATTACCAATAAATTAAAGGTCGTCTCCATGACCCTCCGCTCAATCATCCGACAATCACAAATTTCAAGGCAGTGAATTAGAATATATTTGAAAAAATCTTGGTTATCACAACTACCTAACTCCACCGCCCCGGAATCACGGTCCCGCAATCCGGGCAGCGGCCTGCCTTAAGGCGGTATTCCAGGATATCAAAGATGCTGCGGCGGATGAGAAGCGCCCCACACCGGGGGCAATAGGTATTCTCCAGGTCGTGGCCCGGGACATTGCCCAGATAGACAAACCTGAGGCCCTGCGCCCGGGCGATCTCATAGGCCCGAAGCAGGGTCGGGACAGGGGTGGGGGGCCGGTCCTGGAAGGCATACGCCGGGTAGAAGCGGGTCAGATGCCAGGGAGTGTCCGGTCCCAGGCGAGCGGCGATCCACTTGGCGATGCCCTCAAGGGTGGCTTCATTGTCGTTGAGTCCGGGGATGATATTGGTGACCAGTTCCACATGCATCCCCCAATGGTGCAAAGCCCGCTCGGCCGCCGCGAAGATTTCCTGATGATGCGGCAGCTGGGCCAGAGCATCATAAGTTTGCTTAAAAAAGCCTTTGATATCGCTGCGGTAGACATCCAGCCAAGGGCCCAGGGCATCCAGCGCCTCCTGGGTCAGAGCGCCGTTGGTGACGATGTTGGTGTACAGGCCGGCCTGCCGGGCCAAAGGCGCGCTGTCCAGAATATATTCGACCCACAGGGTGGGTTCATTAAAGGTCCAGGAGATTCCCACTGCCTGGTGTTGCCGGGCCAGCTCCACCAGATCCGCCGGACTCAAGTAACGGGTGGATTGCAACTCTTGGTCCAGATCGGCATGGGCCAGTTGCCAGTTCTGGCAGCCGGGACAGCGGAAATTACACCCTAAACTGCCCAGCGACAGCCAGCGGCTACCGGGGAGGAAGTGAAACACTGGCTTTTTCTCAATGGGATTGAGCGAGAGCGACGCCACCTGCCCATAAATCAGGCTATAAAGCTGGCCCTGGCGATTTTCCCGGGTGTGGCACCAGCCCCGTTTTCCAGGCCGAATCAGGCAGCGCCGGATGCAGGCCAGACAGCGGACTTGCTGCTCCGCCAGTTTTTCAACCAGCCGGGCCGGATGGATCATAAATTTCTCCTTATGACCAAGCAGTATTTGACCTAGAATAATATCCCATTCGGATAGCCATACCGCCCCCGGAGGGGGATATAAGCCACCTTTTCCAAAATCCTCTGCTGCCATTGGCGGGGGCCCTTTCGCACCACCAGCACCAGATCCTGGACTTGCCCCGGTTTACCCACCGGACCGATAAGTCGTCCTCCCAGGGCTAATTGCTCCATGAGGGGGGGCGGAACTAGGGGAGCGGCGGCAGTGAAACAGATGCGGTCATAAGGAGCCAGGCGCGGATAACCCTGCGAGCCATCGCCTGGAACGATCACCACCTGGAGATAACCCAGACGCCATAAATTATCCTGAGCAAAGGCCAAGGTGTCGGAGGCGATCTCGATTGTCACCACCAAGCCGCTGGGCCTCACTACTTCCCAGGCCAAGGCTGCGCCATAGCCCGAACCACTGCCAACCTCTAAAAATCGCTGTCCCGGAGCCAATTCCAAGGCCTCATAGAACAGCGGGTAGCTGTGCGGACAGGAGATGGTGGCCTCACCCGGCAGGGGCAAAGGCACCTCCAGATAGGCATAATCCCGATATAACTCCGGGATGAATTCCTCCCGGCGCACTTTGGCCATGGCGGCTTGCAGCCGGGGGGAGCGCAAAAACCCCTGAGCCCGAAGTTCTCGCACTTTTGCCTGGCGCTCCTGAGCGAACTCCTGAGGAGTTTTGGTGGGCGGTTTAGGGGGCGGCACTATCCAGCCGATCATCGCGCCTCCCAAAACAATAGTATCTTATGCTAAAGATGAAGATACCAGCAAACAGAGTTGTAGGGAAGTTGACTGCCCGACCAAGGCGATCAAAAGGTCCGCCGATAGGACTGGGCCTCCTTCACCCGTTGTTGGGCCAATCGGAACGCGGCTTGCCGGGGATAGAGTTTCTCCTCCCGAATCATGGGCAGGAGGGCATGGATATTGTCCCGGATCTTGGCGGCGATGGTTTGGAATGCTTCCGCTTCAGTGCCGTGGTGGTATTCTACGGCACAGGCGATGACGCCGCCAGCATTGACGATAAAATCCGGAATGGCGCAGATGCCTCTGTCGTGCAGGTAGCTTTCCGCCTCTGGAGTGACCGGCAGATTGGCCCCCTCAAGGACCAGAGAAGCTTTGATCTGATCCATGTTTGCCTGGGTGATGACGTCGGGCCGGGCCGCCGGGATGAGGAGGTCACAGGGAAGAGCGAAGAGGGTTTCCGGGGGGATAATTTCGGCTTCTCGGTAGTCCAACACCTTGCCGCCGCCTTTTTTGATGGCAGTCAGCCGGTTGACGTCGATCCCGGCCGGATTATAAATCGCCCCGGCGCTGTCACTGGCCGCCACCAGCAGCACCCCCTTTTGGGCCAGATAAAAGGCCGCGGCTTTGCCGACATTACCGAATCCCTGAATTGCCATCCGGGCCCCTTCCAGGCGCAAACCCACCTCCGGTGCCAGTATCTCAGCAGCCACCGTCAGGCCGTAGCCCGTAACCCCCAGTTCGTCCAGAGGGATTCCGCCGGTTACCTTGGGCCTGCCAACGCTGCGGCCGATCTCGTCATAAATATAGGCCATATGGGTTTCGTTGGTACCCATATCCGGACCCGGGATATACTCCTGCAGCTCAGCGATGCCATTCGCAAAGGCCCGAATTGCCCGCTCTTTGAGTTCGGCCGGGCTATCGGCCGCCATCCGGATCCCGGCCTTAGCACCGCCATGAGCGAGTCCGGCAGCGGCATTCTTCCAGGTCATGGTCCGGGCCAGACGAAAGACTTCCTCAGTGGTCACCTCAAGGGCCAAGCGGACGCCCCCGATTGCCGGTCCCAGGGCAATATTATCTACCACTACAATGGCCTGCAAGGGAATCGATGGTTTGTAGAGGTGGATTATTTTATGAGGTCCCCACTCATCTCCGAATTGGTTGAAAATAACCTCCTCTAGATTCATGATCACTCCTCCCGTCAAGATGTCCAGGTCATTTCAGAGTATCCGGATGACGAGCAAGCTTTTCCAGGGAAATGGCAAGTCCCTTTTCATAAGGGGTAATGGCTACTTTCTCAATTTCCACCGCAAACTGTTGACTGAATTTGTATTCCCAAAACACAGCGATTTTATTGGTAAGCATATAACGCAGGCCGGCTTGGGCGGCGATGGCAAAATTCTTCGCTGAGTCAGTGGTGCCGTACAACACTTCAAAGGCATGACCGATTCCCACATAGGGCTGTAAGCGGCCAAAGGGGACCTCTTTATCCTGAAGGAAACCATAGCGGGCCAGTATATTGTACTGCAACGCCCAGAAATAGATCCGATAGCTCGGCAAGGTCAGTTTATTGGGACCCCCGGGCAAAGAGGGGGAAATAGATACCTCTTGTTTGCGGATGGCATGGCGGGAAAAGTTCATTTCTAGTTCCATTCCCAGCCAGGGCAGGCTGTCAAAATAATGCCCGAATTTAAGCCCGCCGATGATGTTGGGATCATAAGAAACATTCTGGGCAGTACGCCCTTTTAGCGGGCTGGAAAATCTACGATAAAAATGCCAATCCGCCTCGGGCAGGTAAGACAATCCGGTGTAAGCCGCTAGGTAATACTCTCCTGGCCCCAAGTTTTCCCGATAGCCTTTAGCGCGTTGGGCCGGGCTGTTTTTCCAGAGATAGTAGGCGATAGCCGAAGTGCCGATGATGCCAATGACTGGAACGCTTAATTGCAGGATCCGGTCCCCGGATTGGGCCCAGGCCGGTGATTCGCTCCCTGGCCCAGAAAGTCCAAAGATAATCACCAAAATCAGCAGCCCCCGGTAAACCCTGATCATCAGCTTCTTTTATTTGGCCGCGGCCACTACTACCCCGGCAGTAAGGGCCAGTTGTCCAAAGATAGTGGCAATATCTTTAATTTCCCGCAGCCAGGCAATCCGTTCCAACTTTTCTGGAACTACGATGGAATCGCCCGGATCTAATCTTAATGATTTGAGCCCACCGATATGGAAAGTGTAATCAGTGCCATCCCAACTGGTGCCGAACCACTTGACCGTGTTTTTTCCTACCGCCGAACCGTTGACTTTGATTATATAGATAGAATCTTCATCGGCGATATCAGTGGGTCCACCGACCATGGTGATATATTCTTTAACGGTTCGATACGGATCATAAATGACCGCGGTCGGGGTGTAGACCGCCCCCAGGACATTGACACTCTGCTGGATCTGTGGGATATATATGGTATCCCCGTCCTGAAGCTCAATATCCTCTGGGGTCCCCCGCATCCGCTCCGGGTCATCGAGGCGGACCACGATCCGCCCCAGAGCCTGAATTTCTCTTAGTTTGGCCAACAGCGCTCTCTGCTGCCTGATGAACTCCGCCTGGCGCTTGGCCTCTTCCGGTTCTAGCTCGGTGTGAGTGGCTTCTGTCGCTAAGGCCAGCATCTCGGCTTCAATGCGGTCAAGGGCCTTGTTCAAATGGGCCTGTTGGGTTTCTTTTACTGATTGCCTGGTAAAAAATGCTCCTTTGACATAGGCTTTGTCGGTGAAGCCTCCGGCCCGGCGCAACACCGAACTCAGGGTTTCTCCCACGGTAATGGTATATCGCCCAGGGAATTTAACTTGGCCATTAACTTCCACAAATTTATACAGATCCCATTCCGGCACGGTGCGGACAAAGAGATAATCATCGTGTTTGAGAAGAATATTTTCGCGGGAATTGCCGGCCAAGGCTTGGCGTAAGTTAACATTAATCCGCCTGGTCTCCGGTCCCTGCGGGGTGACAGTTACCCGGGTCAACTCGGCCTGATCCAGGTTGGCCATATATAACGGCCCCCCGGCATAATTCAACAAATCTTTGATCCGCATACCCGGCCGTAATCCGAATTCTCCAGGAGTAGAGACCGCTCCGGCAATCCGCACCACTTTTGCCACCACACTTGACACCGGGAAAATCTTGACCAGATCGCCATCCACCAATGAAATATCCGTACCGCAGTCATCTAGCACCTTTTCCAGATCATCCTCGAACAACACCATCTCCCGCCGATCCTGGACTCGCAATATTTGGACCCGACTTTTAAAGGCGGTAGCCGCCAGCCCTCCGGCCAGATGGATAAGCTCGGATAATGTTCGTTCTCCCTTGAGTTCGTAGATCGCCGGGGCCTTCAGCGGACCCCCGATCCCGGCTCGTTTCCCGGCCAGGGGAATAAAAATCACATCCTCCGACATCAGGCGGATGTCCTTGGTTTTGTTGCCGTGAATGAGAAAATCATACATGTCAAAGTGGACAATTACCCGCCCCCCTCGGCGAACCTGAATATTGCGCATGGAACCAGCGCCACTCGGTCCACCAGCCGCAAACAGGGCGTTCACCAGGGTGGAGAGGGAAGATATTTCATAGCTCCCCGGGGCCTTTGCCCACCCGACCACATAGACCCGAATAGTCCGTAAATTATCCAGGGTGACGTTCATCTGGAAGTTGGTATATTGGCGCTCGAACTCACGGTCCAAAACCTGACGCAACTGTTTGAAGGTGAGCCCGCTGACATGCACGACGCCGATTCGGGGGATGGAAATTTGGCCATCCCGATCCACGGTAACCCGGTATTCACCCTGGACATTGCCCCAGATAACAATGCGCACGGTATCGCCGGGACCAACTACATAGTCCGGCCCCACCGGCACCATCTGGACCGGCAAAAAAGAGGAAGGCGGTTGGCGGAAGAAATTATATCCGAATAATTTCAGGTCCAGGCCATGAACCTTGGCCCGGTTTTCTAATTCGGTTATTTTTTCTGGCTCCTCCGCAGTCATCTCTGGTTTTGATTCAATGGTCACTTCCGGAGTCGGGGGCCCACCCGGTGTCACCGGAGCAGGGGTACTTCCCGGCAGGACTGAAGTCGGCGCCGGACTGGTCATGCTAGGCCTGGCCTCACCCTCGGTCCCGGTACCTATTCCCGGCCCTGAAGATGTCGGGGCAGGCCCAATGTTCTGTACATAAAATTTGGCCTGACTTTGCAGACCTGACTCTTGTTGACTGAATACCTGAAATGGCGATAATACAAATAAAATTATCAATATCGAACTAATCAGCTTGTTCCAGGACGTCAACATTTACTTCCTCATCCGATGGCATTTTCTTGGGAGATCGCTTGTATTATGTTGTAAAGCCAATGGCTTCGCAAGTGTTTTCTAAAAGTCCAACCAAAACTCAAAATCCGCGGTTAAAGAAAGCCTCCCTCAAAAGGCGTCGGGGATCAGGTGTCGCAATCGGCAAGCGAGATTTTGACACATCAAACGCTTAATGACTCCAGCATCAGCCGGGTAATTTTTTTCGGTGGGTGCCGGGGGACACCTGGTTAGGGCCACCCGTACTCGGCCTCCGACATGGGAATCTGCCACTTTCCAGAGGGGCCGCCAATCCCGAGCAGTAAAAAAGGTCATAGACACATAGATAAAGGCATGCGAGATCGCCTGTCCAGGCGCTCGGGCCGCTCGGGGGCCTGCCCAAATGACCGATGAACCTCCAGGATTGAGAAGTTGAACAACCTCTCCCAGGCTATAAGAACGCTGCGCGTGGTCCGAGGGAGTGGCTTGGACATCGGCAAAATACAAGGTAGGAGAATAGAAACAGAATAGAAAGGCCTCCACCGAGGGATCAACTAGACGATACCTCGTCATAATGCCGCCAACATCCATAGCTTTCGAACCAAAAGTGGTAAAGTCGGCAAAAAACGGCTGATAGCCCTTTTTCTCGAGGGCCCGGACAATTATTTTGCCCATCAGCTCATCATCGATATCACTAACATCCACGGCTCTAGGATTTATCTGTTCGGCAGGCTCCCATGGTCCGACAAAAATGGTCCGGTCCTCGATAAAATCCTCCCCCAACCGGTTCGCGCCCTGCATCTGGAGGTAAACCGGAAATCGTTGCACAAAAACCGCCACCCGCTGGATATGGCGGTACATGGACCATCGTTCCGCATACTGGCGATTACTCAGAGAATTACAGGCAGATAGGCAGAGAATTATCATGATCAGAAGAGCTGAGTTTTTCCTCCGGGATGAATTAATCATTTGGCAATCCGTCTGCTCAATTTGTGGTTAACTAAACCCATCTGGAATTTTCCATCCAATCAAATCAATATTGGCAACGACCAGCAGCATAGGTAAAAAAGGGGGTGATGGATTTTCCTAATTCCGGCTCCCTTATAGCCAGAAGGCAGAACTATCCCCGGATAATTGCTTTTAGGAAATTTAAAATTAAAGTGTTGAACGGTAAGCGGCCACCCTTGACAGAAGCCTTTATATCTGTTAGATAAAAAAATGTCAAGGAAGTCGTGGGGCTGTAGCTCAGTTGGGAGAGCGCTTGAATGGCATTCAAGAGGTCGTCGGTTCGACTCCGATCAGCTCCACCAGAAAAATCAAGGGTTAGCTTTTCTTGGGCTAATCCCTAGCTCACCTTTTAACTATTTTGCAGGGGAGTGTTATCCTAATATAGATATAAATGCCTCCTGATAGGCGGCGAAATTGTCAGGTTGTTCAAAATAGGACCACAATCGCATTGTAAGGTCCGCCATTTTCTCCGATTTGGAGACCACCTTGGTCCGACGCGTGAAGCGAGCGACACGATGGCGCGTATGGGCGTGGTCACTTTCCAGGAGCTGGGTACCTT
>JAFDGA010000019.1 GCA_019309545.1 Deltaproteobacteria bacterium | reverse complement strand
AGTTGCGGGAGCAGATTCACTATCACAATTACCGCTATTATGTGCTGGATGCGCCGGAGATTGCTGACGCCGAATTTGATCGGTTAATGCAGGAACTCCAGCGCCTGGAAGAGCAGTACCCGGAACTGGTGACCCCGGATTCCCCCACTCAGCGGGTGGGGGCACCGCCGTTGGATAAGTTTGAGACCGTTGAGCATCGCATTCCCATGCTCTCCCTGGAGAATGCCTTTACCGAGGCCGAAGCCCGGGAGTTTGAGCAGCGTTTGAAGCGGTTTTTGCGGACCGACGAGGAATTCGAATATGTGGTGGAGCCCAAACTGGACGGCTGTGCGGTAGAGTTGGTCTATGAAAATGGACAACTGGCGGTAGGCTCCACCCGCGGCGACGGTTGGCGGGGGGAAAATGTCACCCAGAACTTGAAAACCATTCACACCATTCCCTTGGTATTGCTCAAAACTGAGGAGCCTGTTCCGACGCGGCTGGAGGTGCGGGGCGAAGTTTATATTGAAACCGCGGACTTTAAAAAGCTTAATGAGCAGCGGCTACTCCAAGGGGAGCCGGCCTTTGCCAATCCCCGCAATGCCGCAGCCGGGTCCCTGCGCCAGCTTGATTCTGCCATTACCGCCCAACGGCCGTTGAATATCTATTGTTATGGAGTGGGTGAGGTAATCGGCCGGGAGTTTGCCTCCCACTGGGAAGTGTTACAGTCGTTGGCAGCCTGGGGGCTGCGGATCAACCCGAAGATCGAGCGATGCCTGGGAATCGAAGCGGCCATCGATTATCACCGCCGCTTAGAGCAGCTTCGCCATGGGCTTCCCTATGAGATCGATGGCGTGGTGATCAAAGTCAACTCACTGGCTCTTCAGGCCCGCCTAGGCACCAAGGCCCGCAGCCCGCGCTGGGCCCTGGCCTTTAAATTTGCCGCCACCCAGGCCACTACCCGGGTCCTCGATATCCGGGTCAGGGTGGGCCGCACCGGCGCGGTGACTCCCACCGCGATCATGGAACCGGTGGAAGTGGGGGGAGTGACGGTAAGCCGGGCAACCCTGCATAACGAAGACGAAGTCAGGCGCAAGGATGTTCGGGTCGGAGATTGGGTCCTGATTCAACGGGCCGGTGATGTGATTCCGGAAGTGGTCAAAGTGATAAAAGACCGTCGTCCGGAGCACACCGTCCCGTTTGAGATGCCGACTCATTGTCCGGTATGCGGCACTAAACTGGTGCGACCCCCGGGGGAGGCGGTCACCCGTTGTCCCAACCGCAACTGCGTGGCCGTGCTCAAAAGGTCCATTCTGCACTTTACCAGCAAAGGGGCAATGGACATCGACGGCCTGGGAGAAAAGATCGTCGATCAACTGGTGGATAATGGGTTAGTTCAAAAGCTCAGTGATCTGTATAAATTGACCGAAGCCGAGCTGATTCCCCTGGAGCGCTTCGCGGAGAAATCAGCTAAGAACATCATTACTGCCATCCAGGCCAGCAAGCGGCCGGAACTGGGTCGATTCATCTATGCCTTGGGAATTCGCTATGTCGGCGAGGCTACGGCTAATCTGTTGGCCCAGCATTTCCAATCTCTGGATGCCTTAAGGGCCGCCAGCCTGGAGGAGTTGTTGCAGGTGGAAGGGGTGGGGCCCCAGGTAGCTAAGAGTATCCGTGATTATTTTCAAAATCCTCATCAGCAGCGGTTGCTGGACGAACTTCTGGCCGCGGGACTGGAGATCCAGCCCCCGGAGAGTCCCCCCGAGACGCCTTTGGCCGGCAAGACCTTTGTTTTTACCGGAGGCCTGGAACATTATTCGCGGGAGGAAGCCAAGGCCCTGGTGGTGGCCCGGGGCGGCAAGGTCAGTTCTTCGGTTTCCGCAAAAACTGATTATGTTGTGGTCGGGGCCGAACCGGGCAGTAAATATGCCAAGGCCCAGGCCCTGGGGGTGACGATCTTGGACGAAGCGGCCTTTGAAGCCTTATTACGGAGGAGGGCATGAGCAAAGAGGAGATGGTGCGGGCTCGAGTGCTAATTGACGGAATGGTCCAGGGGGTCTTTTTCCGGGCCCATACCCGGGACCAAGCCCGGAGGTATGGAGTTAACGGTTGGGTCCGCAACCTGCCCAGTGGCGAAGTGGAGGCCCTTTTCGAAGGTGACAAGCGAGCGGTAGAGCAGGTCATTGCCTGGTGTCATCAGGGGCCGCCCTCCGCCTGGGTCAAAGAGGTAAAAATCCAGTGGGAACCTTATTTAGGTGACCAGTCGGGATTTCAGATAGTTTATCGTTAACCCTTTTTTTATCCCCATGCCATAAAAATCGGATTCGACCCTAGCTTCTGGTAATTGCCAGGTTTAATCTGCCGCGGGTCTAATTTTTAAGCCTGGGGCCACAAACAAGGAGCTCTCCATATGGCCATTTCCGAAACCAGAGTCCTTTCTCCCTCCTGGCGGGCCTTTTTGGTCTATTATGTGGCCATCGGCCTTTGTGTTCTGGGGCCCCATCTTAATCCCCAGTTTAGCCTGCAACTCGGACTCACTCCCCTACGCGGACTGATTATTGGGATAATTTTGCTTCTGGGAGTGTTTTATCTGAAATGGAACCAGGAATACCAGATATCCCCTCAGGGTATTAAGAAAGTCAGACGTTTTCCTGCGCACCAGGAAAAATTGGCCTGGACTGAGGTGGATCAGATAGAGATGCGACGGGGATTGACCCAAACCTTGCTCCAGGTAGGCAATGTCATCGTTAAGCCGCGGCCTGCGGATAAATCGTTGATCATGCTCTACGGCATTGAAAACCCAAAAGAGGTAAAGGAGTTGATGGAAAGGGCACGCTCATGAATCTGCCGGGGGACTGGGTGGAGAACGAAGAACAGGGTTACAGCCCTCCTGAAGTTCAGGGGCCGATACCCTGGGAAGACCCGGAAGTGCCTGTGCTGGCGGCCTTGGTCAATACGATCAAACTGATATTGCTCCATCCCGGAGAATTTTTCCAGAACCTGACTCGTCAGGGGGGATTAAGTGCCCCCTTGGGTTTTGCCCTGATTCTGGGGACGACCGGCATGCTGGCCTCTTTCTACTGGCAGTTAATTCAACTGTTATTAATTGGCAATTTGGGTTCCTGGCTATCTTTTTTGGTCAACAAATCATTAAATTTAGAGCCAAAAACCGTGGTGGGGGTGACCCTATTGGTTCCCCTGCTGGTGTTGGTTACCCAATTTATCGGCAGCTTTTTCTTGCAGTTGGCCTTGTTGCTGGTGGGAGGGCGGCAGCCGAGCTATGAAGCGGCTTTCCGAGTCGTGGCCTATGCCAACGCCCCTTTAATAGCCACCTTTCTCCCCATGGGGGGTGGAGTGATCGCCAGCCTGTGGTGCTTGATCCTGGAATTTAAGGCCCTGGTTCGAGTCTTCGAGTTATCCAGGCTGCGGGCACTGATGGCGCTGTTACTGGCCTCATCTTTCTCTTTATTGATTTTTGGGCTCTTAACCCTAGTTTTGGGATCGGTCTTAATAAGGTGAGATAAGAGGTCATTACTGGTTCGGGCTGTTGAGCCGGGTTCTGTCTCAGCTAAAGGCGCAGCCGTTGGTTTCTCAAATCAAGCATCAGACAGCTAAAGATGACTATGGACATAAGCGGCAACTGTGGGTTCAGAGTATATAAGGGATGGCTAAAAAGGGTTCGTGCCAGGACTCATACACTGATTGGCTAGCTCCATCCAGTATCTCCAAAACGGCCAACCATTGAAATTCATACATTGCCTTCCCTTAGGCAACCGGCGCTCGCGCCCATTTAGTCTTTAAGGTGCCTTTTGACCGCGGCTTTCAGGTCCTCCAGGTCGGAAGATTTGACCAGATATTCTTCCGAGGCCCAGGTCCCGAAATCCTGTTTATATTCACTGTAGGCGGAGCTGAGCAGCACTGGCATCCGAGGATTCTTTTCCTTTATCTGGCGGAGGACTTCGATACCGCTCATCTCCGGCATTTTGATATCCAGGATTACCAGGTCCAGCGGAACTTTTTCTACAATGTCCATGGCTTCCCGGCCATCGGCCGCGGTATAGACCTCATAACCTTCGTCTTTGAGTTCCTCGC
The DNA here is from genome assembly GCA_019309545.1 of Deltaproteobacteria bacterium. NCBI lineage: Bacteria > Pseudomonadati > Myxococcota > Myxococcia > Deltaproteobacteria bacterium. The sequence goes on along the minus strand of JAFDGA010000019.1, from coordinate 41,258 downwards.
TATAGAGCAGCCGGATGCTCATCTCGTCATCCGCCACCAGAATCTTTTTCATCATTGTCCTCCTCTAAAACTGGGCAATCATCATTTGGTCTGCGGTTCCTGTGCTTCAGGGGGGTTAATCAGACAATATTTAGTAATCGGCAGAGTAACAATAAAGGTAACACCCTTGCCCAATTCATTGATGATCTCGATTTCACCGTAGTGGCGGGAGACAATCCGCTGGGCGATGGAAAGACCGAGACCGGTGCCAAACTCCTTGGTGGTGAAAAAAGGATTGAAAATATTATGTACTAATTCTATGGGTATCCCCCCACCCGTATCCGAGACTGCGGCTGCGGCATACAAGCCGTCAGCCTTTTCCATCGGATAAGTCCTTATGGTGAGCGTTCCACCCTTTTCCATGGCCTGGCGGGCATTTTGGAAGAGGTTATAAAATACCTGCTTAATCTGCCGATCATCACAATGGACCGCCGGCATTAGGGCAAGGTCTTTGACTATCTTGATATTGCTGGCCGCCAGGTCGCGCTCGATCAGGGTTAGAGCATCTTCAATTATCTGGTTGAGTTGATGCTCCTCATAGTAACCCAGGTTGACCCCAGAGAAATCCAAGACCTCGCGCAGGAGTTTTTCCAAACGCCCGACTTCGTGGGTGATAACTTCCACATCGTGTCGGAGGGGGGAGTCTTTCCCCACTTTTTTACTAATCCGGCGGGCAAAGCCTCCAATCGAAGTCAGCGGATTGCGGATCTCATGGGCCATCCCCTGGGCCAGGCCACTTAAGGCCGCCAACCGGTCAGACTCCAACATCCGTTCACGAATAAGCGAGAGTTCTCGGGCATTGGCTTCAATGGTGCTGTAGAGCCGGGAGTTTTCAATGGCCAGGACCGCCTGGTTGGCAAACATGGTAAGTATCTGAACGTCCTCATCGCGGATAGAGCGTTTTGACCGCTGGTTATCTACTACAATAACCCCGGTGACCTGATCTTTGACGATAAGGGGGACGGTAACAAATTCCTGGGTGTCATACAAGCGCCGCAATTCCTGATTAACCCGAGGGTCTTGCTCAGCCTGGGTAATGTGAAAAGGCTTTTTCTGCAACACCGTCCGGGCCAGAATACTCTGATCTTCTTTTAAGGGAATCTGCAATTTGGGTAGCAGCTTCTCCAGCTCGCCTCCCGCCTGGGCCTCGACCGGCACCATCAAGGCTTCCCGTAAAGTTAAAGAGGGTGGAACAGGGCGTCGGAGCATCCCTTTAACCGCTTTCAGGGTCTGATGCGCCTCATTTACCAGCAGCACTATGGCTCGATCATATCCTAAACCGCTTTCCAGGGTCAGAGCATTAAGAATGATATCTAAGAGCTTTTCCATCCGCACGGTGGTCATCAAGGCCCAGGAAATTTCCTGCAGCACGGTGAGCACCCGCACCATCCGTTCGTTTTTCTCGGCCAGCGATTCTAATTCTTGAAAAGTCAGAGCGTTTTCTATACTGCTGGTGATCATCCCGGCCATAGTAAACAAGAGCTGGCGGTTTTCCGCATCAAATTCTTGGTATTCCTGAGTCTCCGATATTTTGTCATAGACACAGAGCACCCCTTTTAGATGTCCCTTGAAAATCAAAGGCACCCCCAGGTAGGAATGGATCTGGCCTTTACTGTTGGGGAAACTGGCGGCAACAAAAGGTAGTTCCCCGCTGACCACCGCAGCCTGGACCTCGGAGGGCACTATGACCGGACAGACCTGAGAGATATCGCCGTATTCCGAGGCAATTATAGGGATTCCGGTCTGTTCATCGATGATTCTTAAAATAGCGCCCCGGGCATTGATAATTTTTGCACAGGTACTGACAATGCGTTCCAACAGCGCATCCAGTTCCATGGTGGAACTGATGGCCTTGCCGATTTCAAAAAGGGCCGATAGCTCCGCAATCCGTTTCTTGGTCTCATCGTGGCGTAAGGCCTGACGGATAGTTCCAGCTAACAGCCGACAGGCCAGCTTGATCAACTTCAGGGCGGAGACATCTAATTTGCGGCGCTTTTTATCTATCAGAAGCAGCACTCCATACAAGAAATTGTCATCTGCCACCACAAAGCTGGCCAGAGTCTGAAAGTCAGGCTGCAGAACTTCCAGCGGGCTATTGGCTTGTAAAATCCCAGGCTCGTCCCGATAGGCGATCTGGTTTTCCCGGGTGTGGGCTGTGGTTCCCACCAAGCCTTTTCCTAGCGGAAAGTTGATCAGATTGGCCGGAGAGACCGGGCCTTTACTGCTGGTGTTGAGGAGCAGGCGTTGTTTCTCTTTTTCCAGGACAAAGAACAGGGCCAGATCAAATTTCAGATTCCGAGCCAAAAGGTGGACAAAGTTATCCAGGCGCTCGCTATAACTCACCGAGGAGGTAAAAAGTTCGATGAGTTGGGTCAAAAATGCCAACTGATTAGACATTGTCCTAGATCAAGCCCCTCTAATGATAAAGTGATCTTTTCTCCATAGCCTTCTGGTAAAGCTCCAGATATTTCTGGACCGATTTATCCCAGGAAAAATCCTGTGCCATGGCCTGCTGAATCAGTTTCTGCCAGGCGCTTTGATCCTGATAAACCGACAGGGCCCGCTGGATGGCAACCAACAGATCGGCTGCCGTATAATTTTGAAATTTGAAGCCGGTTCCCTCTCCGCTCGGAAGGTCATAATCCTGGATGGTTTCGTCCAATCCTCCCGTGGCCCGGACCACCGGGATGGTGCCGTAACGCAGGCAATAGAGTTGATCAAGGCCGCAGGGTTCATAGCGCGAAGGCATGAGAAACATATCCGAGCCGGCAATGATCTGGTGGGCGAGATCCTCCGAATAGCCGATTCTGACCCCCACCTGGTGCGGATTACGCTGCTGGAATTCAGTGAAAAAATATTGGTAGCGTTCTTCCCCGGTGGCTTGAATAACAAAGGCCACGTTTAGATTGACTAACTCTTCCATGATATCGCGGACCAACTCGATGCCTTTACGCTCCGTAAGTCTCGTAGTCATGCCGATCATGGGCTGATGCTCGGCAAGCTCGATCCCAAAATATTTGGCCAGGGCAGTCTTACAGGTCTTTTTCCCCGATAGGTTTTCCCGGCTAAAAGGCGAGGCGATAAGTTTATCCAGGGAGGGATCCCAGGTCTCATAATCGACGCCATTCAGCACTCCATAAAGATCCTGAGCCCGTTCCTGGAAAACCCCTTCCAGGCCGGCCCCGTACTCTGGGGTTAAAATCTCACGGCGGTAGGTCTCGCTCACCGTATTGATCAGATCGGCAAATACCAGCCCGGTCTTCATTAAATTTATTTTACCATAAAACTCCATGGTTTTGCTGTTAAAGAACTCCCAACCGAAACCGGTGAGAGGCAGGTCATAATGGGGGAAAATCCCTTGCCAGCCCACGTTATGAACCGTATATAAGGTAGCAATAGAGGACAGGTGAGAACGATCACGGTAAAGGTTCCGGAGATAGGCTGGAATGAGGCCCGTATGCCATTCATGGCAGTGACAAACATCAATGTCCAGCTCCAGGGCTTCAATCATTTCGGGTACCGCCCGGCTTAAGAAGATAAACCGTTCAGCATTATCCTCGTAATCTCCATAAGGGGTGCCATAAATGCCTTCCCGGTTAAACAGACAGTCCTGGCCGACGAAAAAGATTTGCAGTTTAGGATGAACCTGGATATGGTAGATCTCGGCGGTTAAGGTTTTGATCGACAGGGGGATATTTAAGGTCTTGCCGGAAAAAGCTATCGGCCAGCCGCCATCCTGAGTCTGGCGATAATAAGGGGTTACTACGGACACTTGGTGGCCCTGTCGGACCAGCGCCCAGGCAAGACCATGGATTACCTCAGCCAGACCTCCGTTTCGAGCAAAAGGTTTGGCTTCGGGAGCAACGATCATTATTTGCATAAATTTTCCTCTCCGCCAAAATTCGTTTTTTATATGAGTACAGGCCTCTGATCGCGGTCCCGGATCAAATTTCCACCTCCCGTAAATAACGGGCCGCGTCTTCGGGGGGAGTAGGATTAATATAAAAACCGGAACCCCATTCAAAACCGGCCATCAGGGTTAGTTTGGGCATAATCTCAAAATGCCAATGATAATGCTCCAGATTACGCTGCCGCAGGGGGGCGGTATGAAGAATAAAATTGTAGGGGACGCCTTTTAAAGCCGCGTCCAACCGCCTTAAAATCTGAGAAAATAACTCGCCTAGCAGCCAGAAGGAACTGTCCTCCATGTCCACATAGGAAGAATGATGGGCTTTGGGCAGGAGCCACATCTCAAAAGGGGATCGCGGCGCAAAGGGGCAGATGGCCAAGAATTGGTGATTTTCTAGGACGACCCGAACTTTCTGATTCATCTCCTGGCGGATGATATCACAATATACGCATCTTTCTTTCATCTGATAATGTCTTTTGGCGCCATCGATTTCTTCCTGGACCAATTCCGGGATAATGGGCAGGCCAATGAGTTGGCTATGACTGTGTTCCAATGACGCGCCGGCACTGCGGCCTTTATTCTTAAAGATGAGGACATAGCGGAATCGGGGGTCATTACCCAAATCCACAATCCGATCCCGATAGGCGTGCAGTACCTCGACGAATTGGTCAACCGGAATCGTCGAGAGAGTAGCGTCATGATCCGGAGTTTCAATAATCACCTCATGGGCACCGATCCCGTTCATCAGGTCATACAACCCCTCCCCGCGTTTGTCCAGTTCACCTTCAGTAACCAGCGCAGGGAATTTATTTGACACCACTCGCAATCGCCAACCCGCAGTGTTAGGAGCAGTGCCCGGGGCACGATAAGCCATGATTTCGGGTGGAGTGACATGCTCATTGCCAGGACAGAAAGGGCAGAAGCCGCCCTTGGTAACCTCAGGCTCGACGACAAAATCATGCGGACGCTTGCCCCGCTCAGTGGAAATAATAACCCAGCGATCAATGATCGGGTCTTTTCGTAACTCCGGCATTCAGACCTACCTCCTCCACAAGATGACCCATTTTCTTTAACCCCGCCGATCACCTGACTATCAGCAAATTCATTATTTAGTCCGTTACGGATATAGTTTTTATTCAATCAATATTTATTTTATTTCGGCTCTGAACTAGCCAAGAGTATATCGGGACCCCAAAATATTTCAACTGATTTCCGAGAACATCTGGTCAAATTAACGGATCCCGGCTTAGCGGCGAAAGATCGCAAACAGGATCGATAACAGCACACTAATGATCAGGCAGGTGACTAGAGGGAAATAAAGGGTAAAGCGGCCACGCTTAATCGTAATATCGCCTGGCAACCTCCCCAACCAGGGAATTTTGGGGGCCAGCATGATTACCAGGCCGATGATCAGCAGGACCAGACCCATAAAAATCAAGCCTCGGCCCAAGTCTCCCATATTACCACCTCAAGCCTTTGTTGATATTGTCATCAAATTAACGATAACAAAAATATAACCGTAATTCAAGCAAGCCAGCGGTGAACCGACTCAAGCCCTAGGCTATCATTATAAGCCCAGAAAAATTTTCAAAGTGAATTTTGGCGGTAACCCCTTTCTATGGGTCTCGATCAGGGTGAAAAGCGAAATCGTCCCTCCCTCGGCCAAGACGTTTTTTAGCTCCAGTAATACCTGTTTAATATCCACCAGCACGTGTAACAGGTTCAATGAGATAATCGTGTAGATGTGGGGCTCCGCCAGTTTGAGGGACACATTGTTGGAAATTACTTCAGATAATCTGGCTTCCGCATTCATGGCAACCTTCCCTCCTTAAGCCCCCGGCCTCCTGCTTTTTTCTACGGCCAGCATCTGTTGCACTGCCGCCCATACGGCCTCGACCCCGATCCCGGTCATGCACTCCGGATGGGGACAACGGCGCCGGAAGCAGGGGCTGCAGGGCAGGTATAAGCGGACGATCTGGTGCCCGTCGCCAAAGGGGCCGGTGCGCCAGGGGGCGGTAGGGCCGAACAGGGCCACCACGGCGGTGCCTACCGCTGCGGCCAGATGCATGGGGCCGGTGTCAGTAGTCACCGCCAACTCCGCCTGCTGAAAAAGGCGGGCCAATTCGAGCAGACTGGTGCGGCCGCTTAAGTCCAGGGCCGCGGTCTGCATCCGGGCTTTAATGCGGGCTATGAGGGGGCGATCGCCGACCCCGCCGGTAAACACCACCCGGGCCTGTTGCTCGGTGACCAAACGGTCCGCCAGCGCCGCAAAGCGCGCTGCGGGCCAACATTTGCTGGGCCAGCGAGCCCCGGGGTGAAGCACGATCAGCGGGCCGCTGCGATCCTGCCACAGCGGCGCCAGCCAGACCCCGGTATCTTCCTGCAGGGGTAAGCGAAACCGAGGTATGCCAGGAGCCGCGCCCAAATATTGGGCCAGGTTTAAATATCTCCAGACTGCATGCGCTTCCCGGTCAAAAGGGGGCAGGCGCTCATTTAAGACCAGATAGCTGCCTTCCCGGGTACGGTCATAGCCGATTTTGCGGGGGCTGCGGGCCAGCGCGACCCAGAGCGCACTTTTCAGCAGACCCTGGATATCGATCACCAGATCAAATTCGGACTTGCGAAGCCGATGGATCAGTCGGATTAGCTCTCGTGCCGCCCGCGCCCATAAAAGCCCATTTTGCCGGGGCCTTAACCACGATCGCCGTCGGGACACCCAGACATCGTCCAGGGCAGGGTGGCCGATGAGCAGCGGCGCCGCAGCCTCTTCCACCAGCCAGGTGATCCAGGCCTGGGGATAGGTGGCCCGCAAGGCCTCCAGGGTGGGCAGGGTATGGATGACATCCCCCAGGGCACTGAGTTTAATCAATAAAATACGGGGGCTTTGACCAGAATAAGTTTGCATTGCAGAAGAAATTATCTCACGAAGCACTTAAAAGGTTAATTTGAGGGGAGGACCGGGGGACCGCCGGGCCGCCGCCCTCCTCTCAAGCTCCCCTTCCAACACCCCTTTAAGGGTTTTGGGAGAGGGGCGGTTTTTCTCCGGCCCCGGTTCATTCATTTCATGCTCTGGTAAAAAATATGAGCTTTGGCTCAACTAGCGGCCAAGCCGTTGTTTTACCCGGATTTATCGATTTTATTTACTTCATTTAAGATGAAGCGGGCGGCGTCCTCTAGGTCTGAGGCGATATAGACCGGCTCGGTCCGTTTGGGTCCCTGATAATACTCCAGTTCACCCCGACCATAGCCGGTCAGCACCAGGATGCCTCTTGCCCCGGCATTGGCGGCCAGTTCAATATCAATAAACCGGTCGCCGACCACGAAGGAGCGGCTCAGATCGATCTTTAAATCCCGAACAGCCTGGTACAGCAGACCGGGCCGGGGTTTGCGACAGTCACAACCCGCATCCGGGCCATGCGGGCAGATATAGATGCCATCCAGATAGGCCCCGCCCTGATGCAGCACCTGCTGTAATTGTTGGTGAATTTGCTCCATCAGCGAGGCCGGGAAATAGCCCCGGGCCACGCCCGATTGATTGGTGACCAGCACCACTTTGATTCCGGCCCGGTTAAGCCGGGCAATGGCGGCGATAGTACCGGGCAGCAAATGAAAGCGGCTGGGATGGTTGATGTAGCCCATCTCTTCGTTGATGGTGCCGTCGCGGTCTAAAAACACGCCGATATTCATGCCGTCCTCGCCAGCCAGTCACGGGCGGCGGCCACTACTTCGGCCGCGGTGATCAGTTCCATGCAGCGGTGATCGGTAGGGCATTCTCGTTCCAGACAGGGACTGCATGGTACCGGATGCCGCAGCACCGTTGCCAGAGGCGTAAAAGGGCCGGTGCTGTCCGAATCAGTGGAGCCGAACAGGGCGACCAGCGGCACCCTCAGGGCCGCGGCGACGTGCATCAGACCGGAGTCATTGGTAATCAACAGGGCCAGATGTTTGATTACCGCCATGGCGGTGCGAAGGTCGGTCTGTCCGACCAGATTGACTGCAGGGTGGCGCATGCGTTCGACAATCCGGCCCGCGACCTCGGCATCGCCCGGCCCTCCCAAGAGCACTATCCGGGCGTCGAATTCTTTCTGTAATTGTTCCGCCACAGCAGCAAAACGCTCCGGCAACCACTGCTTGGCAGAGCCATACGCAGCGCCGGGACTGATGCCGATGATTAACTGTGCGGGCTCGAGGCATTTCTGGGCCATCAGGTCACGAGCCTGAGCCAAATCCTGGTCATCCAGATATAGCGCCGGCAAGGCGGTGGGGACCTGATTCCCAAATGCCCTAAGCAGCCCCAAATGCCGGTAAACCTGATGAAGATGGGCCAGTTTTTCCGGGGAGCGGATTATGGTGGTCAATAACGGCGTGCGGTAATCAGTATTGTAGCCCAGGCGATGGGGAATGCCGGCTGCCCAGGCGACCAGAGCCGACTCAAAGGAGTTGGGAAACAACAGGGCTAACTCAAATCGCCGGGCGCGCAATTTTTTCACCAGCGGCCATCTACCCGGATTATCAGGAGCTGGCGCTGAGGAGGGAGACAAAATAATCTCGGAAATTGCGGGATGCCCCTGAAACACTGGTGCCACCCGGGGTACCGCCAGCACCGCCAGATGCGCCTGGGGAAACAGCTCCCGTAATCGGCATATAGCCGGAAGGATGAGGACTGCATCTCCTACCCAGTTGGTGGCGCGCACCAAAAGGCGGCGCAGCGGCTGGGAGGGCAGGGGCCGTCGCTGAACCACGCTCAGGCTCTGTAGAGCATCCTGAATTCTCTCTGGCCCGGCAGGAGCTTCAGGGTCTTGGGCAATGGCTGGAACACTCACATTAATCAAGGCTAAAATTCTAGGGAGTAGTCCCCGATTCGGGTGGAATAATGATCTAGCCACTCCACCTCCAGACCTAAGACTAACAACGTTGGCTCTAACTCCCAACGTTCCCCCAACCGGGCCCAATCCTTCTCGGTGGTAACCAAGGCCTGAACCCCTAACTGGCGGCTCCGCTCCGCCAGTCGCTCAAGATCTTTTATATCATAGGGATAATGGTCAGGAAAAGGATGAAATTCGGTAATATCGACCCCCAGTTCTTGAAGGCTGGCAGCAAATACCCAGGGACGGGCCAGACCGGCAAAGGCCAACAGCCTCTGCCCCCGCAACGATTGGGCTGGCAACAGTTGACCGGCAGGGTGGCTCAGAACCCGACGGGGGCGCAGGCCGGCGCGCAGGATAGGGGTGTCTGGAAAGGCGGCCTGAAGTTTTGTATATTGTTCCCGGTGCTGTTCCTCCCGGTAGCGGGTCAGCACCAGTACTACCGATCGTTGCAGGGTGCTCAATGGCTCTCGCAGCGGTCCGCGCGGCAACAGTCGTCCATTGCCGAAAGGATGCGCCGCATCCAAAAGCACCAGGTCAAGATCGCGGTGTAATTGAAAATGCTGGAAACCGTCGTCCAGCAGCACCAGTTCGGGATGGAAGCGGTCCTCGGCGACTAGCCCGGCGGCATAACGGCTGGCCCCGGTAAGGACCGGTATGCCATGGAGTTGCCGGGCCAGGAGGTAGGATTCGTCGCCGGCCTGGGGCGGCTGACAAAAAATTTTTTCCCCATCCGAGATCACTTGCGTCCCCTGAGCTGTGCTGCCGTAACCTCGACTGAGGATCGCTACCCGTCGCCCCTGATCCTGTAAGCGCTGGGCCAGATAGATTACCAGGGGGGTTTTGCCGGTCCCGCCCACGGTCAGATTACCGATACTGATCACCCCACAGGTGAGTCGTTGGACTTTGAGCCAACCAGTGTCGTATAACCAACGTCGACCACGAGCCCCTAGTCCATACCCCCAAGCCAGCACCGTGGCCAGAACCCGCCAACCTCCCCCAGGCAATGGAGTTCCCGGTTCGTTCTGCAGCCGGGCAAAGACCTGTTGCCACCAACTGTTCATGACCTGTGGGCCAGGGTGCTGTACCTGGCTTGGGTGTCAGTCTCCACCTCGTTGTCCTTCTCTCCTGAGAATTGCAGGTTGTACAATTTGCGATAAAGACCATTGCGGTTGAGCAGTTCTTCGTGGCGCCCTACTTCGACGATTGTCCCGTCGTTGAGCACTACGATGCGGTCCGCCTGGAGGATGGTAGATAACCGGTGGGCAATCACCAAGGTGGTACGGTCCTGGATAAGATTATCCAGCGCCTTTTGCACGGCTCGTTCAGCTTCTGAGTCCAGAGCTGAGGTAGCTTCATCCAGAATCAGGATGGGCGGATCCTTCAACAGGGCCCGGGCAATCGCCAGGCGCTGGCGTTCTCCGCCCGAGAGCATTAGTCCCTGTTCGCCGATCAAGGTATCCAGCCCTTGGGGCAGAGTCTGGATGAAATCCCAAGCATAGGCGGCCTGGGCCGCCAGGATGATCTCTTCCTCAGTACAATCCAGCCGCCCGTACGCGATATTATGGCGCACGGTGTCGTTGAACAGAATGGTCTGTTGGGTAACGATACCGATCTGGCCTCTCAGAGACTCAAGGGTTACCTCTCTGATATCATGGCCATCGATGCTAATCGAGCCACCGGTAACTTCATAGAATCGGGGCAACAGATTGACCAGGGTGGTTTTACCAGCCCCGCTAGGACCCACCAGGGCGACCATCTCGCCGCGGCGCACCCGAAGACTGACGTTTCGCAGCGCCGGTCGATGGTCGTAGGCAAAATCAACCTTATCAAAGACAATTTCCCGGGATAGGGGTGGCAAGGTGATAGCATCGGGTTGGTTACGAATGGTGGGGGTGAGATCAAGGATTTCAAAGACCCGAGTGGCCGCAGCCAACCCTTCCTGGATGGAGTTGTTAATATTGCTCAGGCCTTTGATGGGGGCATAGAGCATCAACAGCGCGGTCATGAAGGAAAAGAAGGTTCCTGGAGTGGAATAACCTTTAATAACGTTGTACCCCCCATACCAGACAATGGCTGCTACGCCGATACCTCCCAAGAGCTCCATTACCGGTGACGATAAAGCCCAAGCTATGACCCCCTTCATTCGCAGTCGAAAATAGCGCTGGTTCTCTTGGCAGAAGCGTTCAATCTCATAATCCTCCCGACCGAAGGCCTTGACGATCCGGTTGCCGATCAGGGTCTCTTGTAAGATCGTATTAATTTTACTCATGGAAACCTGGCGGTAGGAGGAAATACGACGGAGTCGACGGCCAAAATTTATAATAGGAATCACCGCCAGGGGAAAAATCACCATGGCGATCAGGGCCAACCGCCATTCCCGATAAAAAATAACCCCGATCAGCCCGATGATGGTAAAAATATCTCGGACGAGATTGGTAATCACGGTAGATACTGAGGTCTGCAGGATATTGACATCATAAGTAATGCGGGACATCAACACCCCGGTGGAAATGCGGTCAAAAAAAATCAAGGGCTGGGATTGCAAATTGCGAAAGAGATCGTCACGGATGCCCGTGACGGTAATCCCGCCAACATAATTCATCAGGTAGCTATGGATGACCGAAAAGACTCCCTTCACCAAATACAGGACGATGATCAGGGGTGGCAAAATATAGAGCATGTTAAGGCGCTTATCAATAAAGATGTCATCCAGCACCGGTTTGACCAAAAAGGCCATCAGGGCGGTGATTCCGGAGACGCCCAACATGGCTCCCATGGCAATTATCATCCGCCACCAGTGGGGCCGGACGTATTTCAGTAGCCGGAAATAGAGTTCCATTATGTTCGTTCAGTCAATCGGAATTCCGTCTCTCAAAAGGGAAACCCTTTATTAAGGAGGACATAGAATATGTTTTTCCTTAGTAGGGGAGGAGGTGACCCCCCGGTCTGAAAATATAATAGTTTAAATATTAATTTATAACCCATGCAAATTGATTTTACCATTAAAATTAACCTCCCCTGAGCCTCAGCGCTGGGGTTCGACTTCCAAAAAACGGTTGGTTAATGGGATTCCTGGTAGAAGCAACCCTTTGGATTTCCCCCAGGGAGGCGACACCCTTTGGCATAAGGTGGATATAGCCAATAAAATAACCCCGGTAAAATTTGATTGACATTTCCAGCCCTTTTGGGATAAACAACAGTAATAGTAAGGGAGACGAACTTCCTGATAATTTTTCAAATTTTATTTAGCTGAAAATTTAATTAGCTTAATCCAAGCCATGAAGGCAGGTGCCCGGTCAAGGGCAAACCTCTTCATGGTTTTTTTTGGAGGCAATTCCATGGATATTACCAAGACCTTGCTGAACCTGGCTTTGGGGGGCAGTGCCTGGGTGTTGTGGCTGCTTATCATTCTCAGCATCGCTTCGGTGGCAGTGATGATTGAACGGGGGCTGGTATTTTATCGCGGCCGGTTCAACGAAGAACACTTTGTGGATGATATCGGACCGCTAATGGAGCAGGAGGCCTGGTCCCAGGCTCGGGACCGTTGTGAGGCAGAAGCGGCCCTGGAACCCCAGGTATTGTATGCCGGGCTCAGGCAGGTCGAACAGGGCAAAGAGGCCGTCTGGGAAGCCATGGAGAGCGAGCGCATCCGCATCGGCCTGCTGCTCGGCAAGCGGCTCCCTTTTTTGGGCACTTTGGGAGCCAATGCCCCCTTCATTGGCCTGTTCGGCACGGTTTTGGGTATTATTCATGCCTTCAAAGACTTGGCCCTGACGGAAAACGGGGGCGGCCCGGCGGTCATGGCGGGGATCGCCGAGGCCCTGGTGGCTACCGCGGTGGGTCTGCTGGTGGCCATACCGGCAGTAGTGATGTACAACTACTTCCATAGCCGTCTGCATGTGGTCCTGGAACGCTCCCAACGTCTGGGGCGCCTGTTGCTTACCAATCTTAATCCCCAACCACAGGCAACCAACATCAGTGCTATTCAACCGAGAAGCGAGGCACGGCGATGAAAGGTCAGATTCACGGCCCCATTACCGAGATCAATATGACTCCCTTTGTGGATATTGTCCTGGTCATCCTGATCATATTTCTGATTACTGCCACGGTGATGATGCCCCGCACCTTTTCCATTGCCTTACCCAAAGCCACCCAGGCCGACAAGATGGAAAAAGTGCCGATCATCATCAGTATTGACCGTGAGGGTGGAATTGCTATCAATGGCGTCCGGTTAGCCCAGGACGATCAGTTCGAGGCGGTCTTTTTGAGTCAGAAACCGGGAGATGGTCCCCAGGCAGTGATTGCCGCGGATAAAGAGGCCCGCCATGGCCGCTTAATTGAAGTAATTGATCGACTCAAGCGCTTACAGGTGCAGCGGATTGGCATCGAGGTGGACCAGGATTAAAGATTGGCGATGGCAAGCCTGAGATTTGGCAATTCCCGCCCGGGACTGCTGGACTGGACTATTCCGGTGCTGATGTCGTTCATTTTACACGGGATGATCCTGGGTGGGGCACTGCTTTTTTACCAGGATCGACCGCGGCCTAAGCGGGTGGTGGTCGTGGAACCCATTACCCTGACCTGCGCCCGTCCCGGCCCCGCGGCCGGGGGCGGTAGTTCGCCACCACCGCAAGTGAAACCTAAACCGCAACCTAAACCCAAGGTAGTACCAAGGCGACCTAAACCCAGAAGCACTGTCCGGCGCCGGCCCCGCCGCGAGCCGGTTCCACCCCCCCCTTCACTGGCCATGGCCCGGCCCGAAGTTCCGGCGCCGAAAAATTTGCCAACTTATGCTGCCAGATCAACCGGCCAGGGCCCCACCTCTCAGCGGGGGTATGGTCGAGGTTCTGGTGGAGGTTGCGGGCGGGGGTCAGGTTCCGGCTCCGGGGCAAGGTCAGGCTTCGGCTCCGGTTCGATCCTGAGCAACTATTTGTCCGGCGTCCGGCAATTGCTGCAGCGCCACAAGAATTATCCCTCAATGGCCCGCCGGCAGCGGCTGGAGGGAGTGGTGGTCTTGCGCTTTACCATTGCCGCCAGCGGCCAGATCAAGTCCAAGAGCATCTTGCGATCCTCGGGTCACCCGGTGCTGGATCAGGCGGCCCAGGATACGGTTAGGCGGGTGGGTCGGTTTCCGCCTCTACCGGTAGCGTTGCAGAAGTCACAGCTCACTATTGAGGTGCCGCTGGCTTTCCGCCTGGTAGGGAGTTAGCAAAGGAGGTAAGCACCCAGCATTAGCCAGTGTGCTTTGGCCGGGAAAAAGAAGGCAGCCCCTCGGCCAAGGATAGCTGCCTTCTCTGGAACCGCGCTCGGGTTAGACAACGGTCCCTGGCTCCTTTTCTAACAGAGTAGGGAGGCGTTGTCAAAACGTTTAACTGCGTACTTGGAGAGAAAGGAGAAGGAGAAAATGTTGGCTGGCAGGATGTTCAAATCGTTGACTCTGGTGATCTTAATGATTCTGGTATTGCCCCTGGCGGCTTTCGGGGAAGAGCCGTCCGGGAAGACTCCGGCCGGAGAGGAAGAAAAGGCAAAGATAGCCTCTGAGCCGGAAAAGGTGAAGAAGATAGAAGAGTTGCCGACTATTGAAGTAGTGGCAGTCCCAGAAGAAACTCCGACCAGCACTATCATTGGAAAAGAGGAAATCGATCTGGGCTATTATCAAACCATCCAAGGCGCTTTTGAAGACCAGGCCGGGGTGGACCTGAGCCGGCAATCATTGTTAGGCCGCAACAACCATCAGGTGTCGATCCGGGGTCTGGATGAATCACGTTCGCAGATCAATCTCAATGGCCGGAGTATAAAGGCCACCGGGGTGATGGGCGGGTACTATGTGGATTGGTCGATGATCCCCCTTCAGGACATTGAGCGGGTGGAGATCATCCGCGGCGCCCAATCCGCAGCCTATGGCGACACCCTGGGCGGCGTGATCAATATTGTCACCTCCAAAGGCAGCCGAGTGCCCAAGGTTGCCCTCGATGCCTCCTATGGCAGTTGGGATACCCAAACCTATCGGTTCAGCCATTCTTATGGCTTTGGGCCAGTGCTCTACGCCTTCGGCGCCGGCCACGGCAAAAGTTCCGGTTATTTGCGCAACAACTATGTTGACCGCTGGGATGTGAACGGCAGCCTGACGTTTGAGTGCCCCTGGGATCTAAGCCTGACCCTGGCGGGTCGTTACAGCGCCCTGGAAAACGGTATGATTGTGGAAAATAAGGATTACTTACCCTTCTTCCGCCCCAATGAACCGCGCGGCGACTACAATTACCTGGGCGGCCCGGGCCTGCCCTTTTTGGGCGGCGCCAAAACCTTCGGAGATAACAGTTACATCTTTAATCAGCGCACCGAACTTGACCTCAGCGCGATTAAAAAGCTCTGGGCCGGCGAGGCAGAATTTAAGCTCTATTATAACCAGGAATCCCGGCTGGACCGTTTTTATGCCCTGGACGACCGCAACAAACTCATTTGCCAGCGCGGCGCCGGCTGCGATGATACCTGGGGCTGGAACTTCAGATGTCGCCAGACCCTAAACCAGGTCCCCTGGTTGGGCAAGGTCCCGGTGGGTTTTGGCCTGGAAGGAGTTTATTATGGGTATGGCGGTTTTAGCTATGAATATATCGATCCCACCTATTTTCGGTTTGTACCGACCGATGGCTCGGGAATCAAGAACGCCCAGAAGATTCAAAGCGGCTATGTGGAGGCGACGCTGCCTCTGGCGAGTTTTATGGAGCTTTACCTGGGGCTGCGCTATGATAATTATATAGCCTCTCCAAATATCAACCCAGCTTCACGCACATTTGTATACGGGATCAGCAAGGATGGCTTGGTGCCCAAGAGTACTTTGACCTTCCGGCCCACCGACACCACCGAGGGTTATATATCGGTCAATTATGCCACCCGTTATCCCACCCAACCGGAGTTTTACTGGTTCGGCGGCGGCTACCAACCTCCCAACCGCGGCGGCAGTTTATCACCGGAGTTCGGCATGCAGTATGAAGCCGGGGTGACCCAGAAATTGCCCTGGAACTCTGTGCTCCGAGTCCGAGGTTACTACTACGATATCAACCAATATATCCGTACCGTGTTCGGCTATCGTCCTAGCCGGGTGGTTTACAACATCGATCTGGTCAAACTGCGGGGGGTGGAAGTCGAGGGCGAGGTAGGACTGCCTTACAATCTTTCCGCCTTTGCCAATTATACCTGGCAGCAGACCAGCACCAGCGCTGATCCTTTAAGTGGAGATATCCGAGAACTACCCGAGTATCCGGACCACAAATTTAATCTGGGATTGAAATATAAGGCTAACAATGGAGCCGAAGGCAAGGCTTATATCAGAATGGTTTCCCACCGCTATTACCCGGAGGCTCAAGTAATTCTCAACAAGCTTACCGGGGTGGGACTGCGACCGATGAAGGGGTTTATGACTCTTAATTTGGAAGGCCGGTATCCGGTGGTACAAAAGGGCGGGATGAGGGGCTATCTCTACGGTGGAGTTGAGAATCTCACTGGCGAATTCTACGAGGAAAGCGCCGGATTCCCGCTGCCCACGCAAACGATATATGGAGGCATTCAACTACGCTATTAGTCTTCGGGAAACCAGTGGCCCAGTACACCGGCTACCGCCGGTACTGTCCGTTAGTACCTGGTTCCCAAATTTGGCCTGGCATTCAGGATGAATGATACTTAATATAAGCAAAGGAAATCATGATGATCTTGAACCCTTTTAAAAGAGAATCAATCATGCCGCTACCGGTGGCCTTTATTTCGACCCTCAGTGCCGAGGGCGTTCGCAACATTGCTCCTTATTCCTGCGTGATGCCGGTGTTACGCCCACTGGATCTGGTCTGTGTGGCCTCGGCCCATCGGCGGGACACCCTGAACAATATCCGGACCACCCGGCAGTTTGTGTTGAACTTTCCCGGACTGGAGTTGGCCGATAAGGTAATCCCCACCGCCCGCTACAGCCCCCCAGAGGTGGATGAGTTCGAGGTGGCGGGGTTAAGTGTCAA
The DNA here is from genome assembly GCA_019309545.1 of Deltaproteobacteria bacterium. Taxonomy (NCBI): domain Bacteria; kingdom Pseudomonadati; phylum Myxococcota; class Myxococcia; species Deltaproteobacteria bacterium. Next base: position 24,438 of record JAFDGA010000019.1, on the reverse strand, counting down.
ACCCTCGGTGCAAATCAAGCCCCCGGGGATAGCGGGTTGCTATGCCTGGATGGAATGTCAATTATATAAAGCCTACGCCGAGCCCCAATACGTGCTCATTACGGGGAAGGTCGTGCATCTGGAGGTGGACGATGCGGTATATCTGCCTGATGGCTCCCTGGATGTCAGAAAGGCCCGGCCCCTGATGATGACCGGCAACGATAAGGGAATGAAATTTTGCACCGTAGTGGAAATCAATAAATTCGAACTGTATGGGTCAATGTTCCCTAATGGGAAGGATCCGTTGGCCCATAAATACGAACCTTGAACTATAATGGATCAGGATCCGCGGGGAGGGAGGAGGACTTACAATCCTGTTTCCTGCCTAATTTTTTCAGTCCAAACTAAACCAGGAGGCATTACTAAATGCACGAATTTGCTGAGGCCCGCCGGGCCATTGAAACCATGATTCGCAGCGGCGATCTGGAGGGATTGCTCCGCCATACCGAGACCATCCACGGCCATCTGTGCCCTGGGGTGGCCTGGGGGATTCAGGCCGGACAGTATGCCATGACCACCTTAAACCGGAAAAATACCGGTATGGAAGAGGTAGTGGCGATTGTAGAATGCAATAATTGTTTTACCGATGGCATCCAGACCGTAACCGGTTGCACCTTTGGCAATAACGCCCTGATTTTCAAAGACCTGGGCAAGACCGCGGTAACCGTCGCCCGCCGCGAGGATGGCGTGGCGGTCCGGTTGGCGGTCAAGCCCGGTTTCCGGCAGCGGCTATTCGAAAAATATCCGGCCGCCGGCCCCTTGTTCAAGAAAGTAATAGTTGACCGGCAAGGCAACGAGGAAGACCATCACCGGCTGCACCACCTGTGGCACGCCATGGCCCGGAAAGAACTGCAGACTCCCCTGGAGGAGCAGTTTAATATTCAACATCTGACCATCAATATGCCCGAATATGCCCGGATCTTTGCTTCGCTGCCCTGTAGTATCTGTGAGGAAGAGATCATGGAGACCCGGGTATGCCTGCGGGATGGGAAACCAACCTGTCTGGCCTGTGCTCATGAACATTATTTTATCCTCACCGGTAATGGCATAACCCTTACCCGGGATGATTAGCAGCCTGAAAGCGGACGGGGGGATTTCCCCCAGATTTAGCCCTGGCCTTCATCCTGATTAGCCAGGGTTTGGTCGCCTTTGGCCTTGAAACCTGGTTTGAACTAACTGGGCGCGAAACCAGAAATTGAGTGGATGCCGACCAAACCGGTCGAGTGGCAACTCCGGCTATTTTAATATAGGCAGTTGTTTTTACTGGAATCCGACCGTTTAAAAATGGAAACTTACAAAATCTGAGGGGCCTAAAGGGTTGCATAATTTCTCACGCTATAGTAGGAATAATCTTAGTTGATCTGTTAGCGGGAGGAACTATGAGCGCCATCCAACGGGCCTTGATGAGTGTTACCGATAAATCCGGTCTGGTCGAATTTGCCTGCGGGTTGGGCCAGTTTCAGGTGGAAATCCTCTCCACCGGCGGCACCGCCCGGATGCTGCGGGAGGCCGGAATTGCAGTTACCGAAGTGGCCGATTTCACCGGCTTTCCGGAGATGCTCGACGGTCGGGTGAAAACCCTCCACCCCAAAATTCATGGCGGCATTCTGGGACGCCGGGACCGGCCGGAACATGTGGCCCAGATGCAGACTCACCAGATACTTCCTATTGATCTCGTCGTGGTTAATTTGTATCAATTCGAAAAAACCGTGGCCCGTCCTGGCTGCACCCTGGAGGACGCCATTGAAAATATCGACATCGGCGGCCCGGCCATGCTGCGCTCGGCCGCCAAGAACTTCCGGGATGTCACTGTAGTAGTGGATCCGGCCGATTATCCTACTGTGCTGGCCGAAATGCAGGCCCACCAGGGGGCCACCACCCTGCCCACCCGCTTTACCCTGGCCAAGAAGGTTTTCTCTTTGACCCATAACTATGATGGCGCTATTTTCCGCTATCTGGAAAAAATGCAGGTGTAATTATGGGCAGAACTACTCTTCCCACCACCGTTGCCCTGAGCCGGGGGCGTAAGATTGACCTCAGTCAGCCCAATTATTACCGGGACCTGTTGACCACCATTGCCCAGGAAATACTCTATGAGCTGTCTGAAATTGAAAAGGTAGATCTGACCTTACTGGATCAAGAGGCTTATCTGGAGGTGATCGGCATCACTCAGATCCGCTTGTTAAACGAACTCTACTTCTGCCTGGGCCAACTCAAGGGCCGGGGCATGGAGCTGGACGTGAAACAAGCCATTGAAGATTTACGCGACATCTGGAACAGCTACATCGACAAAACCAACCGTCCGGCCGCCTTGAAATTTCAGGTAGAGCCGGAAGATCTGAAAAGACAATAAGTCCCCTGCTGTATTGTTACAATTTCTGCATGGCGGCCAACAGTTCGGCCTTTTGGAAATGCTGGCCGATGTCGCGGCGTAGGGCCAGACGGTTGCCCTGCTCATCTTCCCTGGGAATCACCCGGATTTTGCCACTATCGTAAGCGTTTAACATTCTCTGCCGCAGATTGTCGGCTACCTGCCCCCTTTTCTGGCCCGGCTTGATAGTGGCATTGGCGTCTAGAAAGGCTACCCGCGAGCCATCGGATTTGAAAATGCCATTCTCGCTGTAAGCCATGGCCGAGGGAATTACTGTAATCCGCTTTTTGTTAAAATAGTCGAAGTCAATCTCCACTACCTCGCCTTTGGTGAGCGACCAGGGGTAACCTTTCTGTTGCTGAGGCCCGCCGGGACCGGTTACCAGGGCTAGGCAAAGGGAAATCTGATCGGTCCTGATCTCCGGGGCGACTTCATGCAGGTTGCCCACCACCATGGCCTGGATGAGGGCACCCAGGTTGCGCAGTCGTTTGACAATGGGCTGAAATTCCGGTTCCCCCGGGCGGATATTGATTTCGCAAACCCTAAGCGCCCGGGGGGTAAAATCTGACCAAAAAGAGGCAAAGCAGCCGGGATATAACACACAGGGCCGCAGGATGCCACGCTCTTGCATCTTGGCGATCAGGGGTTGAGCAATGGTTTCCTGGGCCAGGGCCAATAAGGCCGGGGTTTCCAGGGGGTGAGGGGAAATCGAGCCCATGCCGCCGGTAATGGGATTATCAAGGCCGGGCGGTCCGTCAAATCTTTCCGGATAGTCCATGGCAGTGGGCAGAATTTGGTAATGGCCGTTTTTATCGACTAAAATGGTAAAACTGATTTCCACCCCCGACATGCGGGCTTCGATCAACAACGGCCAAGTAGATTTTTTACCGCATAATTGGCGATAGGCATCTTTATAATCGCTGATTAATACCTCATAAACCTCCCGGATTTGCCAGGTATTTAAAATTATCCGAGCCCCTTTGCCCCCAGCACTGTAAGGATATTTAAGGACCGCGCCGCCGAATTCATGGAGATAAGCCAAACAGGTGGATAGCACCGCGCCATAATCGCGGGCCTCCACTTCCTTCCAGGCCGGGGCCACCGGGATAGCCGCCTCTTGGCAGAGGCGTTTACCGGCGATCTTATCGGCTTCGATAAAGGCTCCCTGCCGATCTAAGCCAATAATGCGATCACCATAGCCGGCTGCGGCAATCTCATCCACCAGCCCCGCAAAGATTAAACCTTCCGGCATGATCATGGCGATATCCAGGGATCCTTCCTGAAAGGCCTGAATTAAGGATGCGGCATGGGCCTCGGGAGAATTATCCGTAACCGGAATAAAATCGACCGGCCAGTGCATTTGTTGGGCAAAGGCAGGCATGGCCCCCGTGCCTCTGACTACCAGGCCCCGATATTTACCGGGATAAAGTTCGCTTTTAGAGCGGCTGGTCTCCAAAGCCGCCAGAAAACTGCGGCCATCGGTCCCCACAAAGCCGATGTTAACCGGTTGCATAAGCACTCCTCTTGTCGAGCGATGTCACTGCGCCTCAGGCTGGCCAATATCATCACCTATATCAATTAGATGCTCATAAATCCACTAAATTTTCAATGATAACCTTAACCCAAAAATTTCTGCCCGGGTTGACAGGTTTTAATTCATCGCGCATTATTCCAGGTTATAATATTATTCGGAGCATGTAACCGGTAATTTGAGGGAAGGGCGGGGGGGACCGCTGGCCCCCTTTCCCAAGGTTAGTAATGGCCCTGATTCAGTTATTTTATTGGGGTCAAGGTTGATAGATCAATATTATGTCCATCGCTCTGGAATTAACGGTTTTCAACAAACTTTTTGCCGCCGTGGCGGAGGAGATGGGGATCGTTCTGCGGCGCAGCGCCTTTTCTCCCAATATCAAGGAACGTCGGGACTATTCTTGTGCAGTATTTACCGCTCAGGGCGAGCTTTTGGCCCAAGCCGCGCATATTCCGGTGCATTTAGGCGCCTTGCCCCTGACCATGTCGCTGATTTTGACCGAGTATCCCCCATTGGAACCCGGGGATGTGTTGCTGCTCAATGATCCTTATCTGGGCGGGACCCACCTGCCCGACCTCACCCTGATCACTCCACATTATCTGGAGGGCGGCCAGGGTCCGGCATTCTACCTGATTAACCGGGCCCATCATGCCGATGTCGGAGGCCTGACTCCGGGTTCCATGCCCCTGGCGGATGATATTCGTCAGGAAGGGGTTATCATCCCCCCTTCCCGGCTATACCGCCGGGGTCAACTGGAACAAGATTTTTGGGACGGTCTGCTGGCCCGGATGCGGGTGCCCGAGGAACGTCAGGGCGATCTAACCGCCCAGCTGGCGGCCTTACATCGCGGTCAACAGCGGCTCAGCGCCCTGGTGGAGCGCTATGGGTTGGCCAAGTTAAACGAGATGAGCCAGGCCCTGCTGAAGTACTCGGAGCAGGCCATGCGGGCCTTAATTCAGACCATCCCGGCAGGCTGCTATGAGTTTAGCGATTATCTGGATGACGACGGCTATGGCCACTCGGATGTGCCCCTGACAGTGAGGCTAACCGTTCAGGGGGATGCCGTGCTCCTGGATTTCCGGGAATCGGCCGACCAGGTCCGAGGCGGCCTCAATACAGTGCCGGCGGTGGTGGAAGCCGCATGTTATTATGTATTTTTATCATTGCTGCCCGAGGCCTATCCCATCAACCAGGGCTGTTTCCGACCCATCGCCATCCTGACCCGGCCGGGCAGCATTTTGGATGCCAAGTTCCCGGCGGCAGTGGCGGCGGGCAATGTTGAGACTTCGCAGCGCTTGGTGGACGTAGTGCTGGGGGCTCTGGCCCAGGCGCTGCCCCAGGTCATTCCCGCAGCCAGCCAGGGGACCATGAATAACCTGGCGTTTGGGGGCTGGTGGCCCGAGAACGGCCAGGAATTTACCTATTATGAAACGATCGGCGGTGGTATGGGGGGCAGCCCCAGCCATGCGGGATTGGATGGCGTCCATACCCACATGACCAATACCCGGAATACCCCGGTCGAGGTAATAGAGCAACATTATCCGGTTCTGGTGGAACGCTATGCCTTGCGAGAGGGCTCAGGAGGCGACGGTCAGCATCGGGGAGGCCAGGGCCTGTGTCGCGATTTCCAATTTCTCATGGAAGTTACCGTCAGCCTGCTCACCGAACGCCGGCAGAACGCTCCTTATGGCCTAAATGGCGGCCACCCCGGCCAGAAGGGGGAAAATGTGTTGCTCACCCTGGAGGGAGAGCAACGCCTGCCGGGTAAAATTAACCTGAGCCTAGCCCAGGGGACCCGCCTGTCAATCCGGACGCCCGGCGGCGGCGGTTGGGGAAACCGACGCTGAAGTCAGCCCTGGTCCTTTTAGAAATTTCAAGAGCAGCCAGACTTACAGGATCGGGCCAGCATGATGTCTAAAAGGGCGGCATCCATGGGGGATAGGCCTTCGTGGCAGAGTTTGCCCAGATGGCGCACGGTGTCTTCGGGGTGCTGGCCGATGAACCCGTCATACGGTTTGACCACCGTCCCCTGGAGAGCCAACAGCGCGTTTTTGACTGCCGCGGACCCGGCTTCTCCGACCTTGAGGGCACAACTGGTTTTGGCCCCGTCACAGATCACGGTAGCCATGGTGACGAGATGATTGGTAATGGCACCGCCGATGTTATCCACCGCGCCGCCCCGGAGATAGGCTATGCCTGCCGCGGCTCCGGCCCCACCGGCGACACTGCTGCCACACAAGGCGCTCAGGCGGCCCACCTGGGCTTTGATATAGCAGGTAACCAGATAGCTTAAAGTTACTGCCTTGAGCAACTGCTGGGGGTCGTAAGGCACAACAAACTCGGCGGCGGCCACTACCGGCAGGCAGGCGGCGAGGCCCTGATTGCCGCTGCCTGCCAGGGTCATGGCTGGCAGCATGACTCCGGCCATCCGGGAGTCGACAGCCGCGGCGGTTAAAATCCCGGCCCAAACTGCCTGATCCTGGCTAATCAGTCCTTGCTGTACCAGACGCTGCTGGGTCTGGCCGACCCCTAGGCCCGGGCCGTGAGCCAGGCCGTAGTCTGCCAGCTTCTGGTTTATCTCAATTCCCTGCTGGATATAGGATAGGTCGTCTGCATCCAGTTCATCCAGCAGGGCCAGCATCTCTCCCAAAGATAGGGAAACAAGCCAGTCTTCCAGTTCAACCAGTCTTTTATCCTGGTCTGTTGCCCGGCTCAGCAAAGGATGGCCTGCCTGGGACTGGCCGTCCAGGGAAAGCGCAGCGATATGGTCGTGTTGGCCGGTAATGACCGCTTCGGCTGTGTGCTCCCTGGCGATAAGCACGGTTTTGACAAAAAGTCCGATCTGATCCCGTCTGATAGCGGTAGAAACTTTGCCTTCATCTAAGAGACGTTGGGCCTGGGCCAGTCCGGTGGGGCCAACCCTGGCAAAAACCTGGAGCTTCAGGCCCGGGTCTCCAGCCAGGGCGCCCAGGGCTGCGGCCAGAGCTATACCACTTTGACCGCTCGTAGCCGGGATGACCACCCCGGCCGCGTTTTTGTAAAGTTTGGGGTCCAGGGTAACCTCGATGCCGTCGATTTCCTTACTGGGAAGCAGCGAAGCCGCGGCCGCAGCGCAAAGGCCAATAGCCGCTGGATCGGTACAGCCCAATCCTGGCTCGGTTTCCAGACGCAGCAAAGCGCGGGCCCGATCATGCAATAGATTTTTGATGGCGAGAGTCACCCTATCCTCCCCATTATTAATTCAGGAGTTGGCCAACGATAATCCGGGCCGCCTCGGAGGCAGCGGCCTGCCCCATTCCCAATGGGTAGTTCTTATAGTATATTTCATATTTCACTATTTAAATAATTTTTTAAAAGGATTTTTAGAATTAATATTTGGGGTGGATTTATTATTTCGAGCATTTGAAAGGTTAATCTGAAGGGAGGGCCGCGGGACCGCCGGACCCCCTTCTCCCCCCCAGGGCGGTTTATTCTGACCCCAATTCACTTATTCTATGACCTTAGTAATAGCCACTAACCCCTCCCCTTAAATTTATGAACATTGCCCTTGAAGGCAGTCAATCCGTCTGCTAACTTGGTAAGCTAAAGTTAATCTGCAAATAGTTTTGGCGGTTACTAATCTTTGACTATTTAATGTTGATCGGAGGGCTGAGAATGTCCACTGCCTTGCCTGGTTGCGCTACCTGTCCCTTTCCCTGGACCGAGCGCGCTTGTCATCATGACGGCGGCCGGGGACCGGAAAACTGTCCCATAATCACCTGTGCTGAGCTGGGGACCGATGCCCAGAATGAGTTACAAAATGCAGCAATATTACAGCTGGCGCAGCAATCCTCCATTCAAGAGGCCAGTGGCTATGCTGATCGGGATCTGGGTTATGCCCGGGTGCGGCCCTTAAAGCCGCGCCTTTGGGAGACCCTGGAATTTGCCCGGCGTCTGGATTATCAGAGATTGGGCCTGGTGTTTTGTGTGGGTCTGCGTCGGGAGGCGCGGCTGGTGGCCCAATTTTTGGAGAACCACGGTCTTTCGGTGGTATCAGTGGTCTGCAAAGTGGGACGGGTCCCCAAAACCACCCTGGGATTGCAGGATGCTGATCATATCATCCCGGGAACGGTGGAGACCATGTGCAACCCTATTTTGCAAGCCAAAATCGTAAATGCCTATGAGACCCAATTTAATATTGCACTGGGACTTTGCGTCGGGCATGACTCGCTGTTTTTCAAGTTTGCGCAAGCACCTACCACCGTCTTGGCGGTTAAGGATCGGGTACTAGGACATAATCCCCTGGCGGCGCTCTATAACCTGGATAGCTATTACCGTTATCTCAAAGGCCCTTTGCTTTAAGGGCTTAACCCAATAACTGCACGGTTCTCCAGACCCAGCCGGTCATGGGCGGGCTAGCGGAAAAGCTTCTGAAAAATGCTATAAGCCGCCTGGAGAGCAATGGAATCATTGGGTAGCTCCAAAGTAGGCTTGCCCTGGGAGTCGAATTCGGCAATCAAGGGATCCTCAGGAATAATCCCGGCCAGAGCCAATCCCTGTTTGTCAATTTCTTCTTTGGTCCGAGGGGGCAGGCCATCTCTTACCCGATTTGCTATTACATATGCTTGGCCCACCACGATTTTCAATTGCCTGGTCAGATCATGGAGCCGTTTAGCGGCCTGGATGCTCCGCCAGGAGGGATCAGCAACGATTAGCAGCACATCGACATTGTTGGTGGTCAATCGGCTCAAATGCTCCATCCCGGCCTCGTTGTCCATCACGATATAGGGATAGTTCTTGGCCAGCGCCGCCATATAATGGGCCACCAAGTTATTGGCGGCGCAATAACAGCCCGCTCCTTCGGGTTGCCCCATAGCAATCAGATCAAATCCTTCCGCTTCCTCCAGACATTGGTTGATGCGCATCTCAATCAATTGATCCTTGGTCATACCCACCATATCGGCGCCGCCTTTCATTTCCTCGCGGGCCTCGCCAACGGTATGGCTTACCGTCAGCCCCAGAACCTCATTGAGATTGGAGTTGGCGTCCGCATCTACCGCCAGGATGGGCTGTTTGCCGTGTTCCAGCAGATACCGCAGCACCATTCCGGCTATGGTGGTTTTCCCTGTACCGCCTTTACCAGCCATGGCGATTAGAAAAGACAAGGTTTATCCCTCCTGTAAGCTTTTTCTTCAAATTGCTCCATTATTATAATCATTTTTTTATAAATTGCTTGCCCGGTCTCAAAATTTCTCGGCAGTAGGGTGATTGTTCTTGGCTTGGCCAAAATTTATGTCACAGCCTGATTTTTCAGGCCCGGATCGGACCGCCGACCACCCCCCCATTATCACCGAAAATGGCAGGCCACCCAGTGCCCCGGGGTGGTCTCCCGAAAATCCGGGACGATTTCTCGGCAGCAGGCCTCAGCATAAGGGCAGCGGGGATGAAAAGGACACCCCGAGGGCAGGTGAATGGGACTGGGGGGATCGCCTTGGAGTCGAGGCGGTGGCAGTCGCCGATTTGGATCGGGCACCGGGATGGCGTCCAACAATGCCTCAGTGTAGGGGTGAAGAGGACGGCGGTCAAAGACCTCCCGGGCGGCCAATTCCACCAGCCGGCCCAGATACATCACGGCAATCCGGCTGCTGATATGGCTGATGACACTCAAGTCATGGGAAATAAAAAGGAAAGTCAGGTCAAAGCGGGCCTGCAGTTGGCAGAGCAGGTTTAAGATCTGGGCCTGAATGGAGACATCGAGGGCCGAAACCGGTTCATCGGCAACGATCAGTTGCGGTTTCAGTGCCAAGGCCCGGGCAATGCCGATGCGTTGTCGCTGCCCGCCGCTGAATTCGTGAGGATAGCGTTCCAGTTGCTCCACACTTAGACCGACTTCCCCGATCAACGCTTCCACCCACTCCCGGCGCTGACGCCGGTTGCCTAATTTGTGGATGACAAAAGGCTCTTCCAGGATGCGGCGGATGGTCATCCGGGGGTTTAAGGAGGAATAGGGATCCTGGAAGATGATCTGGGCTTTTTGCCGCAAATGGCGCAATTTGCGGGCCGGCAGGCTCCAGAGATTCTCGCCTGCCAGCCATATCTCGCCCTCGGTCGGGGGCAGAAGCGCCAGAATCAACCGGCCCAGGGTTGATTTGCCGCAGCCCGACTCCCCCACCAGCCCCAGTGTCTCCCCGGCCTGAATATTGAAGCTGACTCCATCGACGGCTTTGAGATAAAGGCGGCCAGTTCCCCAGGGACTGGAGACATTAAAATATTTGCTAAGGTTTCGGGCCTCTACCAGGGTTTTTGCCATATGTCGTTTTTATATAGAATATTTATGCAGATTTCAATATTAACGATCTCCGGCATTGACCGGATGGCGTTTGTTGCGAGGGCTGGCGGGATCATCAGCGTTGAATTAAAGGAATTTGAGCCTTCCCAAACCACTGCAGCCTGGACCTGGATTAAAAAATGAATTGGGGGAGGGGGCCAGGGGTCGCTGACCCCGTCCTAATCTCTCCACCTCTTTCGTAGACTAACCATAAAGCCAGCAGTTGACCCCATGGCCCTCTCCCACCTCTACCCAGGGCGGGGGTTGGCGACAGGTCTCCAGGGCGCGTGGACAGCGCGGCTGAAACGGACAGCCCAGCGGCAGTTCCTGAGGGCTGGGGACTTGGCCGGGGATGGCATAAAGTTTCTTGGAGCGCGGGCCGGTAAAATCCAGTCGCGGTACTGAGGCTAACAGGCCCTGGGTATAAGGATGCCGGGGGTGGGCGAAGAGGGTAGAGGTAGGGGCGGATTCGACGATGATTCCGGCATACATTACTGCCAAGCGGTCGGCGATCTGAGCCACGATGCCCAGGTTATGGGTGATGAGGAGCATGGCCATCTCCAAGTCGGCTTTGAGCCGAGTCATCAAGGCTAGAATCTGGGCCTGGATGGTGACATCGAGGGCGGTGGTGGGCTCATCAGCGATCACCAGTTGCGGCTGGCAGGCCAGCGCCATGGCAATCAAGGCCCGCTGCCTCAGGCCGCCCGAAAGTTCATGGGGATATTCTCTCAGACGCCGGCGGGCATCGGGCATGCCGACCCGGGAAAGGCAATTAGCGGCTTCGTTCCAGGCGGCTTTGCGGCTCAGGCGGAGATGCAGGCGCAAAACCTCGGCAATCTGGTCGCCGATAGTGAGCACCGGGTTAAGGGCGGTCATGGGCTCTTGGAATATCATAGAGATGCGGTTACCCCGCAACTGACGCATCCGGGCAGGGCTGAGGCGCATCAGGTCTTCCCCGCCAAACCGGATTTCCCCTTGCAGATGTCCCACTCCGGCTGGAATCAGGCGTAGAATAGAGAGGGCGGTAACCGTCTTACCGCAGCCCGACTCTCCCACCAGGCCCAGAGTTTCTCCCGGGGCAATGGTAAAACTGACGTCATTGACGGCCGGGACCATCCCCGCCATAGTCCTAAAATGGGTCTTAAGATGGCGGATTTCCAATAGGGTTGGGGTCAACAAGGGTATTTTTCCGGGGCAGGTTTATCCATAGGTAATAGAATAGTGAAGGTGGACCCTTTGCCGGGGATGCTGTTGACCATGATGTCGCCGTTATGAGCCTTGATAATATTCCGACAGATGGACAGTCCCAGCCCCGACCCCTTGGTCTTAGTGGTATAATAGGGAGTAAAAATTTTTTCCACCACCTCCGAAGGCATGCCCTCGCCGGTATCGGTAATGGCAATCTCCAGATAAGGCTCCTCACAGCGGGTGGCCACGGTAAGCTGACCGCCTTGAGGCATGGCTTCGGCCGCGTTTTTTATCAGGTTAATGATGACTTGCTTGATTTGCTGACGGTCAAAGCTAAGAGTTGGAAGTGATTGGGGATATTCCTGGAGCACCTTAATCCCCTGTTCCCTTAGGGTGTCTTCATATAGTTCCAGTACCTCCTGAATGACCTCCTCAATTCGCCCCGCCTCCAGATGGATGGTGGGGGGATGCGAGAAGTCCTTCATTTCAAACATCAGGGATTCCAGGCGCTTCACTTCTTCGGTAATCATGGCCAGTTTATCGCGCGCCTTGTCGTCCAGATTCGGGGCGCGGGCCAGTTGCCGGGCAAAACCGCCGATAACCATCAAAGGGTTTTTGATCTCGTGGACAATATGGCTGACCGTATTGCCTACTGCGGCAAGACGCTCGGATTGACGCAGTTTGGCCTCGATATCCATGCTCTCCGTGATGTCCCGGATAATCCCGGTAAAATAGAGCTTTTCGGCAATCTCTGTCATTGAAAAGGAGATGCTCATGGGGAATTCCTGGCCATTCTTACGTTGGGCGCTGAGACGCACGTGTTTGCCGATGACGCGGGCCTTGCGAGTGGCAATATATCGGCGAACGTATTCTTTGTGCTCTTTTTTGTAAGGCGGCGGAATAATAATTTCCAAATCCTGCCCCAGGGCTTCTTCCCGGGTGAACCCGAAAATCTTTTCCGCCCCTTTATTGTAGCCGACAATTATATGGTCCTCATTAATTGTAACGATGGCATCGGTGGCGCTGTCAATGATTCCTTTCTGGATTTCCCATTGTTGACAGACCTCCTGTAATCGGCTCAAGAGGTTTTGAATTAAGCCGGCGCTTGCCCCGCGGACCAGCTTAGCTGGGTCTATCCCCGCCAGTAGATCATCAACCTCTGAAGATTGGCGCAAATCGATTATCAGGTCAAAACCAGCCGGATCTAGTTTTCCCAGGAGCTCCCGCAGAGAAGCAGGGGCTCCGAGCTGGACCGGGTCAAATAGGGTTAACTGGACAATGGGACAGACTCCAGGACAGACAGCAGGCCACTTTCTTAGCTGCTCGATGGCCTCGCTGCCGCCAATCACCGCCATTTTTATGGAATGCTTGATATCCATTTTATACTCTTAGGGAGAAGCACAATTACTATTATTGACCGATTCACGACCCCGGGTGGACCACAACCGTCCCCTTGCTCCTCCCAATTCCGGAGGAGAATGCTGCCTTAGGCTAATTAATCGGAGCAGTTAAAAGGTAAATTGGCGGGGAGGGCCGGGGGACTGCTGGCCCCTTCTCCCCAGAGCCGTTTTTTTCTAACCTAATTAATAATAATTCTGAATAATATCCGCATTTATTATAAAAAAACAACGGCTAAGCTTCAATAGCAATTATTGAGCGGGGAACAGGCAGGAGTCGGAGGTCTTGTTGGGGACTAAAGGCTGGCCGCTTAGGGGGGCGGGGAGTCAAGTTATCCGTCCCTGGCTATCATACTGGAACATTGAAAAGGCGGGGTTATTTTTTATAGGCGATGGCCTCGATCTCAATAGGTACGCCGCGCGGCAGGCCGGCCACCTGAACCGTCGTTCGGGCCGGACAATTGTCTGGAAAAAATTCGGCATAGACCCGGTTCATTTCAGGAAAATCGCTCATATCGGCCAAAAAAACCGTGGTCTTAACGACATGGGCCAAAGAGAGGCCCGCCGCGGCCAGCACCGCCTTGAGATTTTCCAGCACCTGAATGGTTTGCACGACGATATCACCCCGAACCGGTTTACCATCCTGGTCCAGAGGAATCTGCCCCGAAACAAAGATAAACTCGCCTACTTGGACTGCCTGGCTGTAAGGTCCAATGGACGACGGAGCTTGATCACTGGATATTATCTGTTTTTTCATGGTGTTAAATTCCTTCCCCAAAATTATGATCCCAAAATTTTATTATTAACTTCAAGGGATCGTTTTCACGGGACTTTCTCCCGGTCAGACGGGCTTAGGTAAGCAAGAAAAAGGCAGACTCATAAGCTGTTGGCGGCTCGACGGGCCAAGGCCTCGGCATTGGCCAGCATCTGGTCACATTCGGTCAGACTCAGTCCGGCACCCTGGCCAAGCTGATAAGCCCGCTCCCGGGTGATAAAATCCCGGGGGCCGTGAGAGTCGGTGTTAAGGATTAAACCAGCTCCCATCTCTCGGGCCAGCGCCGCCACGTGGCCATTGGCCAGGGAGTGTCCGGGCCGGGCCGAGAGTTCCAGCAGAACCCCGCGCTGCCGGGCCAATTCAACTTCTTCTCGGCTAATCAGCCCAGGATGGGCCAGGATATCGATGTCAGCTTCCAATGCGGCCCGGTTGGTCCCTGGGGCCACAGGTTCAGCCAGGGTCTCCCCATGAACCACGATTATCGCCGCGCCCAAGGCCCGGGCCTCAGAGACCAGCGGCGCAATTTGGGAAGGTGGTACGTGAGTAAATTCCACGCCGGGAAGCAACACCGTGTTACACACCGGGTTAAGGGCAAGGGCCGCCCTGCGCAGACGTTCCAGTACCAGATCAAAATTGGAGGCATCGGCATGATCAGTAATCGCCACATACCGATAGCCCATGACTTCTACTCGGCGGAGCAATTCGGACGGCAGGAGTTCGCCGTCGCTATAGAGAGAATGAGTATGTAGATCGATCATCCGCCCAGATTACATTTTATATTTGCCAAAATCATCCGGGTCCAGGCTTTCCAAAATCTCCGTCCACTTTTTACCTTCTTCCGAGGTGACTACCTCTTGCCCGCGGAGATCGACCCGACGAGATTTTTGGATCACAATATCTTCTACAAAGATGGGGGCCTTGGTGCGCAGGGCCAGAGCAATGGCGTCGCTGGGTCGGGCGTCAATACTCATCTCTTTATCTTTATTATTCAAATAAATCAGGGCGTAATAGGTGTTGTCCCTGAGGTCGCAGACCTCGATCCGTATTACCTGGACCTCCATCGCATCGATAATAGTCTTCAAGAGGTCATGGGTCATGGGCCGGGAGAACTTAATATTCTCTAGTTCACTGGCGATCGCCGTTGCTTCCAGCAACCCAATCCAGATCGGCACCGCCTTATCAGAATCCACGTCCTTTAAAATCATGATGGGACTGTTGGTAAAGGGGTCGATGGTTAACCCCGAGACAGTAACTTGTCTCAACATGTTACCCTCCTTTTGGGATGCCGGGAGGCAAACTAATAGATTAAGAGTTGCCGGTGCTTTCTACCAGACGACCACCCAGTGAGTGGTGATGTGCCTGTTCGATCTGCACCTTGATTAATCCGCCAATCAACTCTGGAGGACCAGGAAAATTTACCACCTGGTTGCTCCGCAAGCGACCGCTAAGTTGAGTTGAGGATTGCTTACTGCTACCATCTACCAGAACTTCTTTAATCTGACCCACCAGTCGCTGGTGACTGGCCAGCGTCAGTTCTTCCTGTATTTCCTTTAAGCGTGCCAACCGCTCGGCTTTGACTGCTTCCGGAATCTGGTCAGGAAAACTTGCGGCTCGAGTCAGGGGCCGCGGCGAATATTTGAAATAAAAGGCGCTATCAAAAGGAACTTCTTGCATCAGTGACAGAGTATCCTCAAAATCGGCCTCGGTTTCGCCAGGGAAGCCGACGATTAAATCGGTAGTGATGGAGATTTCCGGGCAGACGTGCCGTAACTGCTGGACCCGCTTCAGGTAGTCGTCCCGGTTATAGCCCCGCTTCATCCGGGACAGGATGCGGGAGGAACCGGACTGCACCGGCAGGTGAATATGTTCGCAGAGGGCCGGCAGTTCACCAAAGCAGTGGATCAACTCCTCCGACAGGTCCCGGGGGTGCGAGGTCGTAAAACGCAACCGGGCCAATCCGGGCAGGGCTGCCAGTTGCCGCAGAAGCTGCGGAAAGGATGGCGCTTCCGGGCAGCCGCGGCCATAGGAGTTGACATTCTGCCCCAACAAAGTAACCTCTCGCCCTCCCGCCTCCAGGAAATTCTTGACCTCCTGGACAATTTCACCAGACGGCCGGCTCATTTCCGGTCCTCGCACGTAAGGTACCACGCAATAGGTGCAGAAGTTATTGCAGCCCTGCATGATGGTGACCAGCGTCTTTACCCGGCTGGCGCTCCACTGGGTGCGGGGGTGAATCCGAAAGTGGTCTACAAAGCCGGTATCTACCACCGGTTGCCCGGTATCCTGCACTTGCCGGAGGATCTCCGGCAACCGATAGATGCCGTGGGTCCCAAAGACTAGATCCAAATGGGGGACCCGCTGAAGCAAACGCTCCCCCTCCTGCTGGGCTACGCAGCCCCCTACGCCGATCAACATCTGGGGACGCCGTTGTTTCAGAAACCTGAGACGGCCCAACAGCGAGCGGACCTTTTCCTCGGATTTCCGCCGGATCGAGCAGGTGTTGATCAGGTATAGATCAGCCACTTCCGGCCGCTCGGTCGGGGTATAATCCGGACTCAATACCTGGACCATCAGCTCGGAATCATAGACGTTCATCTGGCAGCCATAGGTCTTGATATATAACCTCTTTTTGGGCTTCACCATGGCTTTAATTAAATAAAATCTGGCCATGGTTGTCAACCCGAAAAGACTGAGGGGGCTGGCCCCTGGACAGCGCCCCTCAGCCTCGGTATAATAGTTTAGATCCATTTCAATTCATATCGCCCCGGCTTTCGGCTGTTAAGGTGTTATTACTCAGGTCATATTAAATGCCTCGATTAATAAGATAACCAACTTCTGGAGAGATATGGAACCCATTGCGGAGAATCATAATCCCGGGCTTTATTGGAGGGCTAAGGCTGTCGGTGGAGGGGAACCTTGATCCCCCTGCGCGGCGTGCCGGCCCGGCGGCAATGGCCGCTGATCACCATCGGGTTGGTTGCCTTTAACCTGGTCATCTTTCTTTATCAACTCTATCTCGGTCCAGAAGCCTCGCTGGAGCTGATATGGAAGGGTGGGGCAATACCCTCTGAGTTGAGTCGGGTTAAGCTGTTCACCTCTAGGCAATCGTTGCTCCTGGTGGCCACCATGTTCAGTTCCTTATTTATTCACGGCGGCTGGGTGCATTTGCTGGGAAATTTACTTATACTCTGGGTATTTGGCGAGGCCCTGGAGGATGATCTGGGCCACTGGCGCTTTTTGGGGTTTTATCTGTTCTGCGGTTTCTTTGCCGGGCTGGTCCACGCCCTGGTGGCCAGCCGACTGACCATCCCGATCATCGGAGCCAGCGGCGCCATTGCCGGGTTGTTGGGGGCTTATCTGGTCCGCTTTCCCCAGGCCCCGGTGCAAACCCTGATCTATCTGGGGGTAAAATTCCGGGTGGTGGAAATTCCCGCCTTTGTCTGGCTAGGGGCCTGGGTCCTCCTGCAATTTTATGGCCTGCGTCAGGGGGGGGCTGTGGCTTGGTTCGCCCACCTGGGCGGTTTTTTAACTGGCCTTTTAGCTATCCCCCTGTTTACCCATGAACCGCTGCCGGCCCGACTAAAGAAGCCGCGCCGGAAAAGGTGATTTTTTATTTTCAGGTTTCGAGTTTGGAGAAAAGGACTTTTAGTTGAGCTGACTTACCTCCTTTTCTTAAGGGGGCACAAATCAAAACTCGAAATTCACATGGAGTTTATATATGCTTGATAAAGTCCAACAGGTCGGGCGCCAGGCAGCGTTGGCGGCGGGGCAGCTTTTACGCCAGAGCTTTTCCCGGCCGAAGCGGATTAGCTACAAGGGAGTCATCGATCCCGTCACCGAAAGCGATCTTAAAAGTCAGGATTTGATTGTGGGGATGATCCTGGATAACTTCCCAGACCATCAGATTTTAGCAGAAGAGCAAGTCGGCCCCAAGACCTCGGCTACCAGGGACGGCAGTTGGTGGATTATTGATCCCCTGGACGGTACCGTGAACTTTGCCCATGGCTTCCCGATGTTTGCCGTGTCGATTGCCTTCGAGCAGGAGGGAATAATACAGTACGGAGTGGTTTATGACCCGTTGCGGGAGGAGCTCTTTGAAGCCCGGGCCGGACAGGGGGCTTGGTTGGGCGGCCAACCGATCCGGGTGTCAGAAATTGGCGACCTGGACAAGGCCTTGCTGGCCACCGGTTTTCCTTACGATGTGCGACAGCGTCTGGACAAGACCCTGGGCCGTTTTGGCCGGTTACTGGCCCGGGCCCAGGGGGTGCGACGGGCCGGGTCGGCTGCTCTTGATCTCTGTTACCTGGCCGCGGGTCGTTTCGATGGGTTCTGGGAGGAAAATTTGAAACCCTGGGACACGGCCGCGGCGGCCTTGGTAGTTGCCGAAGCCGGGGGACAACTTTCCACTTTCAGTGGTGACCGGTTTCAAATAACCTCAGCCAATGTCGTGGCCAGCAATGGCCTGCTGCACTCCCAGATTTTGAAAGAATTGCAGCCCTGAGACAAAAATCAGAGATCAGTTAATGAGGCCCAGGCGGGCATCCGACACATCTACGGGCCTGATCCGGCAAGCTTGACAGTTTTGGCCAATCCATGTATTTTTAAAGTGTTAATTGGGAGATAGGGTTACTGTTAGTGCTATTTTGGCAGGACTGGCGATCTTGAATAAAAAGCTTATTCTGGCGTTGGCCACGGTCGGGGGAGTCGGTTATCTCCCCTTAATGCCGGGGACCTGGGGTTCTCTGGCCGCGGTGCCCTTGTGGTGGGTATTGGGCGGCCTGAAGCCCGTTGACTATGGGGCGCTACTATTCGGGTTGCTGGTTCTGGGCATCTGGGTAACCGGGTCGGCCGAAGTCTATCTGGGCCAGAGTGATGCCTCGCCCATTGTCCTTGATGAAGTGATAGGCTTATTGATTACCCTGGCCGGTCGTCCCCGTCATTGGGGCTGGGTGATGGGGGGCTTCCTGCTGTTCCGCGGCCTGGATATCTGGAAGCCCTTTCCGATTTACCTGATAAACGAGCAAATTAAGGGCGGGGTAGGGATAGTGCTGGATGATGTTCTGGCCGGTATCTATGCCTGGATCGTTCTAACTTTGATCTCGCGGGTTATTTAATAGTTCAATGAGCATGCAAGGAGAGATTATCGCTACCGGCACCGAGTTGATCAGCGGCCGGGTAGCCGATACCAATTCCCGCTACGCCGCTGCCCGCCTCCATGATGCTGGCCTGATAGTGCAGCGCATCACCATCCTGGGAGATGAAGTCCCGCTATTTCAGGAAACCTTGCGTCAGGGGCTGCAGCACTCGCAATTTATTATAATCACCGGGGGTCTGGGACCTACCGAGGATGATATTACTGTGGCGGCCGCGGCAGAAACCCTGAACCTACCTCTACGACTGGATGATTACCTGTTGCGGCGCATCCGGGAATGTCTCAAAGTAAGAGGGCTGCCCTGGGAGGAGCGTTATGCCCGCCTGGCCCTGGTGCCGGAAGGGGCGGTGATTCTGGATCCCGGCGGGGCGGCCTGCGGTTTTTCCTTGAGATATGACCATGCCTGGCTATATTTTTTGCCTGGCGTGCCTGAGCAGATGCAGATGCTGTTTGATGCCTTTGTCTTGCCGCCCTTGCTCAGCCTGGCCTCCGGAGGGCAGTGTGTCTGTCAGCGGACCTTAAAATTATTTGGGCTGACGGAAACGCAATTAGAGGTTCTGTTTGATAAGATCAGCCGGGACAATCCCGAGGTCAGTGTCGGCTTATATCCCAATTTTCCGGAAAATCACCTGTGCCTGACCCTTCGGGGGCCGGAACCCCGCGTATTGGAAGAAACTTTGGATCGGCTAACGGCGGAGCTGGCCCAAGCCGCCGGAGATGCCTTGTTGGGAACCGACGACGTGACCCTGGAGGAATTGGTAGGCCAGAGTCTGCGGGCCCACAATTTTTCCCTGGCCGTGGCTGAATCCTGCAGCGGGGGGCTGATCAGCCATCGGCTGACCAACATCCCGGGGGCCTCCGATTACTTCATGGGCGGCGTGGTAACCTATAGCAATCAGGCCAAGATGGAACTACTCCAGGTCCTTCCGGAAACGCTGGATCAGCATGGGGCGGTGAGCGCGCCAACGGCTCGGGCCATGGCCTTGGGAGCCAGAGAACTTTTCCATACCCCGATTGCTTTGTCCACTACGGGGATCGCTGGGCCTTCGGGCGGCAGCCCGGAAAAGCCGGTCGGCACGGTATATCTGGGACTCGCCCTGCCAGACCGGGTTCAGACCCGGCAATGTCTGTTCCACGGGTCCCGGGAGCAGATCAAGACTCTGACCGCGCAGACCGCCCTGGATTGGCTGCGGCGGGAGTTACAGGATGGTACGCGCCTTTCTGGCCATTGATCTACCTGGCAGCCACCGACAAGGGCTGACCCAAGTTCAGGAACAATTGAAAAAAAGCGCGGCCGATGTGCGCTGGGTGCCGGTGGGCAACATTCATCTGACCCTGAAATTTTTCGGCAACATTAAAGAAACCGAGGTGCCGGTTATTGGAGCCGCAGCTGCTAAGATCGCCCAGCAATCCATGCCTTTTGAGCTGCAGGTGGGAGGGGTCGGAGCCTTTCCCAGCCTTAAAAATCAGCGGTCAGACCGAGATCCTGGCCCAATTATTTAACCGGTTGGAGCAGGCCTTTGCTACTTTAGGGTATCTCCCGGATAATCGCAAATTTAATCCGCATCTGACCCTGGGGCGGGTCCGTTCGCCGCGCGGCCGGGAAAAATTGAGTCTAATCATCCAAGAGTTGATAATGCCGACCTTTCCAGTGTTTCGGGTCAGCGAACTGGTGCTGTTTCGCAGCACTCTAACTCCCCACGGCGCATTTTATACCCCGTTGCAAACCATTCACTTAGGCGGGGAGGACAAGTGTCAAAAATTATGAAATCTAATTATAGTGACGGATCTATTAGACATTATGATATATTATTTAGAACACTTAAGTCAGACTTTAGACAGGAACGCCAGTCCAGCTAAAAATAACCCCCAAAATAGAGGAATGCTACATGACCACTGCATCATCCCCAGATAAATCAAAGGCTTTAGAGCAGGCCCTGGGTCAGATTGAGAAGCGAGCAGGCCCTGGGTCAGATTGAGAAGCAATACGGCCGCGGTTCAATCATGCGGTTAGGGGCAGAGGAAAAAGTGGCCGACATCGGGGTGATTTCTACCGGAGCCTTATCCCTGGACCTGGCCCTGGGCATCGGCGGCATTCCCCGCGGCCGGGTAGTGGAGATCTTTGGCCCGGAGGCTTCGGGCAAGACCACCCTGGCCCTCCATATCATTGCCGAGGCCCAGCGTTACGGAGGTTTGGCCGCCTTTATCGATGCCGAGCATGCTCTGGACCTTAACTATGCCCGGCGTCTGGGAGTTAAGCCTAATGATCTGCTCATTTCCCAGCCTGATACCGGGGAACAGGCCTTGGAAATCGCCGAGATTTTGGTGCGCTCCAATGCTCTGGATGTGGCAGTGATCGACTCGGTGGCGGCCCTGGTGCCCCGCTCCGAAATCGAGGGTGAGATGGGCGACGCCCAGATGGGCTCCCAGGCCCGGCTGATGTCCCAGGCCTTGCGCAAACTTACTGCCGCCATCAGCAAGTCCCAGACTTCAGTGATCTTTATCAACCAGATCCGCATGAAAATCGGCCAACTGTTCGGCAACCCGGAAACCACCACCGGGGGCAATGCCTTGAAATTTTATGCTTCGCAACGCCTGGATATTCGCAAAGGCACTCCCATCAAAGAAGGGCATGACATTATAGGGAACCGCACCCGGGTGCGGGTCGTCAAAAACAAACTGGCGCCGCCGTTTAGGGAGGCTGAATTTGACATGGTCTTTGGCCAGGGCATCTCCAAAGAGGGAGATATTTTGGATCTGGCCACCAACCTGGAGATCATCAAGAAGAGCGGTGCCTGGTATAGTTATGAAGAGGAGCGGATCGGTCAGGGACGCGAGAATGCCAAAATTTACCTGCGAGACCATCCCGACCTGATGGTTCGCCTGGAAGATCAGATCCGGGATATTTACCACCTGGGCCAGAGGCCAACACCCCCGCCCACCTCTGAGACGGAGGAAGCACCGTGACCGGGCAAGAGATCCGCGAAAAATTCCTGGCCTATTTTGAATCCCAGGGCCATACCCGGGTGGCCAGCTCCTCGTTGATTCCAGCTGATGACCCGACGCTCTTGTTTACCAATGCCGGCATGGTACAATTTAAGCGCGTCTTTCTGGGGGAGGAAAGCCGTCCCTACCAGCGGGCTGCCAGTTCGCAGAAATGTGTCCGGGCCGGGGGTAAACATAATGACCTGGAAAACGTCGGCAAAACCGCCCGGCACCACACCTTCTTTGAAATGCTGGGGAATTTCTCGTTTGGAGACTACTTCAAGGAGGGGGCCATTGAAATGGCCTGGGAATTATTGACCCAACATTTTCACCTTGCCGCGGACAAGCTGTGGGCCACGGTCTACTACCAGGATGAGGAAGCCGCCGACCTCTGGCACCGGCTTGTGGGCCTGCCCCGGGATCGGATCGTCGGCTTGGGGGAGAAAGATAATTTTTGGGCCATGGGTGATACCGGACCCTGCGGGCCGTGCTCCGAGGTCATCATCGACCAGGGCGAGGCCATGGCCTGCGGCCCCGACTGCGGTATTGGCCGCTGCGACTGCGACCGCTATCTGGAAATCTGGAACTTGGTTTTCATGCAATTCAACCGAGACGAGCAAGGCCAGCTGACCCCTTTGCCCAAACCCAGCATCGATACCGGCATGGGCTTGGAGCGCCTCAGCGCCGTGGTTCAGGGGGTCACAAGCAATTTCGATACCGACCTGATCCGCCCCATTATTGCTCGGATTGAAGATCTGGCAGGCATCGCTTATGGTCCGGATAGGGCTCGCAATGTCGCCTTCCGGGTGATCGCCGACCACAGTCGGGCCATAACTTTCCTGATCGCTGACGGGGTGCTACCCAGCAACGAGGGCCGGGGCTATGTGCTGCGTCGCATTCTACGCCGGGCGGTGCGCTTTGGCCGCCTCTTGGGTTTTCAGGAACCCTTCCTGGCCCCGGTCGGACATCGAGTGGTAGAACTGATGGGGTCGTATTACCCCGAACTGAACACGGCCCGGCCGTTTATTGATCAAGTGGTAAATAACGAAGAGGAACGCTTTGCCGAAACCCTGGACCACGGCCTCAAACTGCTGACCGAAAACCTGGATATGGTTCGGACTCAGGGCGGTAATATCCTGCCCGGCGAGGTAATTTTTAAGCTTTATGACACTTATGGTTTCCCTCTCGACCTAGTCATGGACGTGGTCCAGGAACAGGGGGTGGAGTTAGACCTGGAGGGTTTCCAGGCGCACATGACCCGCCAGCGGGAGGCCTCCCGCCAGGCCTGGAAAGGCGGCCTGGCTGAAGAAATTCCAGCCATTTACCGGGAGTTGGCCCAGTTGCCCGCCACCCGCTTTGTCGGTTACGGCCTCCTGAGCGTCGAATCCCCGGTGATCGCCCTGATCCGGGGAGAAAGAGCAGTAACCCAGGCCGAGGCCGGCGACAAGGTGGAAATCATTACCGAAATTACGCCGTTTTATGGTGAGTCCGGCGGTCAAGTCGGGGATACCGGGTGGATCACCGGGCCGGGCTTGAAAATCACCGTAACCAATACCCAGAAATTACCCAATGATTTAATCATCCATCAGGGGCAAATTGAGGAGGGCCAGGTCCGGGTCGGCGATCAGGTCCATCTCGAGGTCGATGCCGCCCGGCGCCGGCAGATTGCCCGCCACCATACCGCCACCCACATGTTGCATGCGGTACTTCGCCACCGTCTGGGGGAACACGTCAAGCAGGCCGGGTCGCTGGTCGCCCCGGAGCGCTTCCGCTTTGATTTTACCCACTTTTCCGGCCTGACTCCGGAAGAGCTAGCCCAGATCGAGCTTGATCTTAATCAGCAGGTGCAAGAGGATCTGCCGGTCAGCGTTTCCCTGGTGCCCATGGCTGAGGCGCTGATGAGCGGGGCCATGGCCTTGTTTGAGGAGAAGTATGGGGATACGGTGCGGCTGGTAACCATTCCCGAACTGAGCCAGGAACTCTGCGGCGGCACCCATGTGCACCGCACCGGCGAAGTGGGACTGGTGAAGATCGTCTCGGAATCAAGCGTCGCCGCCGGCATCCGCCGGATTGAGGCGGTCTGTGGGACCGCCGCCCTGGAACTGGTCCAACAAGAGAGCCAGGAACTGCAGGCGGTGGCCCAGCGGCTGAAAGTGGGACGGGGGGAGATCGTCGCCCGCCTCGACAAACTGCTCCACCACCAGAAGGAACTGGAACGCCAGATCGAAGCCTTGCAAGGCAAACTGGCCGCGGCCCGCACCAGCGACCTGCTGGATCAGGTCCGCCCGGTGGACGGCATCCCGGTCCTGGCCCTGGAGGTGGAAGTGAGCGACCCCAAGGGCTTGCGGGATTACGCTGATAAGCTCAGGGACCGCCTGAAAAGCGGCATCATTGTGCTGGGCAGCCAGGCCGCGGACAAGGCCATGCTGATCGCGGTGGTCACCAAAGATCTAACCAAGCGTTTCCGGGCCGACCAGATCATCAAGGAACTGGCCATGGTGGTCGGCGGCAGCGGCGGCGGCCGCCCCGATATGGCCCAGGCCGGCGGTCCCGACAAGCATATGGTCCCCGCCGCCCTGGAAAAGGCCTACGACATCATCGCCCGGCAGGGGCGTTGAGGCTGAGTTTGGGATATGGGGCTAGGGGTCTGTCAACCCTGCTCCATTATTCGTCATAATCGTTTCCAAATTGCA